>NZ_JBHXQY010000008.1:0-80733 GCF_042716955.1 Nocardiopsis sp. NPDC058631
TCGAGGAGTTGAGCGACCCCCTGTACGGGGAGCAGGAGCCGAGCCTGCTCGACCGGATCCTCCGCACCGGTCCCCCGCTCAGGTTGTGTCCGCCGCCACGGCCACCTCGTAGGCGGACCGGAACGCCCGGTACCTCGCCAGTTCCGCCTCCATCGGCTCCACCGCCCTGAGCCCGGTGATCTCCCGGACCCTGATCTGGGCCTTGCGCTCCACGTCCTCACGGCGCTGGACGGCGGCGACCTCCACGAGGTTGCCGCAGCCCACCCCGGTCAGCCAGCCGACCAGCAGCGCCGCGACCACCACCGCACCCGCGTAGGCGGCGAAGACCGGGGCGTCGAACACCACCAGACCGGTGATGCCGCCGCCGAGCCAGCTGAGCACCGAGACGACCGCCCATGCCAGGGCGATACCGGCAACGGCGAGCAGGCCGTACTGCGCGGTGCGGGCGAGCTTCCACCACGCGGGGCTCTGCTCGGGGTCGCCGACGGCCGCCGAGACGGCCTCACCCAGTTCTGCGGGGAGTTCGGGCACCCCGCTGCGCGCGGCGGTGCGCATCCGGCGCCGCCAGGGCGCCGGCATGCCCTTCGACACCGTGTCCGCGGCCTCACCGAGGACGGTCTCCAACTCGGCCACGTGCGCGTCCACCGGGCCGCTGACGCCGTTCTCGCTGTCACGGCGCAGGAAGTCGAGCTGTACCGCGGCCAGGGGGTCCTTGCGGAGCCTGGCCGCGCGTCGGGCCACCGGCCAGCCCACCTTGCGTTTGCCGCGCCTGACGTCGTTGGTCTCGGTGACGTCGGCGACGGCGGTCACCCCCGCCGCGCCGGCCAGTCCGTCCTGGATCCGGGTGCGCACGTCGGCGGGCACCGCCTCGGGGATGTCGCCCTCGCCGTGGAACTCCGCGAAGGGCTCGACGACCTGGTCGAGGTCGGCGACGAGCCGGTCCACCAGGGCGCGGCGTTCGCGCACCGTCTCGGCGAGGAACCCGCGTACGTCACGGATGCCCTGATCGGTCACCGTGGACGTGGTGATGACGCGCGGATGCACGCCGGACTCCGACTCCAGCAGGCGGCGCAGGTCGGTGAGCAGCTCCTCCAGCTCGTCGGGCTGCACCTTGTCGACCTGGTTGAGGACGGCGACCGTCACCGCCCCGTGTCCGGCCATCTTGGCCAGGTAGCGGTGGTGCACGGCCGCGTCCGCGTACTTCTGCGGGTCCAGGACCCACACGAGGAGGTCGACCGAACCGATCAGCCGGTCGGCCTCGGCGGTGTGCATGCTGCGCACGGAGTCGTGGTCGGGCAGGTCGAGCAGGACCAGCCCGGTCAGCTCGGAGTTGCCGGCGTCCAGGACGCTGGTGCGCGAGTGCCGGTAGCGGTTGGGGACGCCCAGCCAGCTCAGGAGCGCGTCGGCCCCCTCGTGCCCCCACACGCAGGCGTGCGCCTTGGACGTGGTGGGCCGGGTGACCCCGGTCTGGGAGAGCTCAAGCCCGCACAGGGCGTTGAACAGGGAGGACTTGCCGCTGCCGGTGCCACCGGCGAGCGCGACCACGGTGTGCTCGGCGGACAGCCGCAGCCGGGCTCCCGCGTGGTCGAGCAGCTGGGTGGCCCGGGCGGTGAGCTCCGCGGGCAGGTCGCCTTGGCCCAGCTCGGTCAGCGTGGACAGGGCGTCGAGGCGCTCGATGAGCTCGGCCCTGCTCGTCGACGGGGTGGTCTCCCACCCGTCGTGGGTGGTGGGGCGGTACTCCTCGTCGTTCTCCTCATCGGCGTCACCGGCCGTCTCCCCGGGGCCGGCGGCGGCCGCGACGGTGTCGGGGCCGATCGCGCGGAAGGCGCCGGAGACCGCCGAGGGTCCGGGGACCCGGCGGGGCAGCGGTTCGGGGCCGTCCGGCTCGGCGTCCGCGGTCCCGGACCCGGTGTCGGACGCGCCCTCGGAGGCCGGCCCGCCGTCCTGGGGGTCGCCCTCCGCCCCGTCTGCGCGGGAGGCGGGGCCTGGGGGGCCGTCCGGCGCGGAGCCGCGGCCCGGGGGCTCGGCGGCGTCGCCGCGCTGGCCCACGATCGGGAACGCGCCGGTGGTGCGTCCGGCGATACGGGTGTCGTCAGCCGCCTCGGCGAGGCTTCCCACCCACCCGGCGAGCCCGTCGGGGTCCTCCGGAGTGATGTCGTCCGGGTCTGCGGCGGGGGCGTCCCCCTCCGTGCCGTCGGGACCGTCCGCACGGGCGGAGCGGCCGACGCGGCGGGCTCCGCCCCCCTCGGGCCGCGCGGGGTACCGCGCGTGCCGCCCGGAGCGGCGTGGGGGCCCGTCCGGGGGCTCGGTCCCACCTGGAGCACCCGACCCCTCTCCCGGCGCGTTCCCGGCACCTTCGGGGGCCTCCCGGGGCACGGCGGCGCCGGACGGGTCCGGGTAGCCGGTGATGCCGTCGTAGGAGGGTTCCTCCGGGCCGTCCTCCGACGCGTCGGCGTGGTCGGGGTGCTCGGGAACGGGCACGGTGTACCCGCGCCACGGTCCGCCTTCGGACCGCACCGGTTCGTCGTGCGGGATGTGCCCGCCGCGGGCGGGTGGCCCGGACCTCCCGCTCTCGCGGTCATCGGTCTCGGCGCGGCCGTCGGCCGCGCCGTAGGCCCCTTGCGTCTGCGCGGGGTTCCACTGAGTCGTCATCGTGCTATCTCAAGGTTGTACGTGGCCTGATAGAGCTGGACGGCGCTGTCCTCGGACGGGATTCCGGCCGTCGCCAGTGCGCTGTCGAAGGGCACGCGCTCGCGATCGAGCAGCCCGAGGACGCGTTGGCGCAGGTTGTCCCGTGCGGTTTCGCCAATGCTTCGCAGTGACTGGGCGCCGAACAGCCCCTTGAGCAGGCGCTGCGGAGAGGGGCCGGAGGTGTCGGCCGCGTGTGCGCCGCCTCCGGATCGGGACCGCTCGTAGCCGAGCAGGTCGATGATCAGGACCAGGGCGACGATGTCGCGGTCGAAGGTGACGAACCGGGCGACGGAGCGCTTGGTGGCGCCGCTGACCGTGGTCATCTCGGCGATGTCGTTCTGCCACTCGGCGATCTCCTGGCGGATCTGCTGTGGCAGCAGGCCGGTGCCGGGCTGGTCGAGGGCCTTGGCCGCGAGGTCCCCGCCTCCGGGCACCTCGCGCCACTTCTGTTCGATCTCGTCGGAGGCGTGTTCGCAGGCGGAGACCACCATGGCCTCCAGCGCGTCGCGGACAGCCCGCTCCAGGGCACTCACCCGCTGCCCCCGTTCGGCCTGTTCGGCGCGGCCGCCCCGGCGGGCGCGACTGCCGCGCATGCGCAGGCTCTTGGCGAGCTCGCCGCTCGCGGCGACCTCCTGCCAGCGCGCCAGCAGCGACCCGCGCAGGAGGGAGCCGTCGACCAGGCTCGTGTCCACGCGGCGGCGGACGCCCTCGTAGGAGTCGTCCACAGCGGTGGAGAGCGTGCGCCCGGTCTCGATCTGGGCCTCCACCTGGCGTGCGAGTTCGGGCACGCGTGTGCGGAAGCTGTCGATGACGCCGATGAAGGTGCGCCGGGAGACCTTGTCCCGGTGCTCGGCCTCGCCCGCCACGTCCGCGAGGTAGTCGCGGATGTGGTCCGCCACGTTGGCGGTGAAGCGCTCCCCCCGGACCTGGTCGGTCTCGGGGATGGCGAACCTGGCGGCGCCGCCCAGCCCGTTGGCCTCGAGCATCGCCCCGAAGTGGTCGAGGAGCATGCGGCGGCCGCGGCGGGGCACCCGGGAGAGCACGACGGCCAGCGACGTGTCGCGGTCGCGCGCCACCTGGAGGAACTCCCACACGCGGGCGTCGGCGTAGCGGGTACTGGTGGTGACGAACACCCACAGGTCCGCGGCGTCCAGGAACTTGGCCGCGAACTCGTGGTGGGCGGCGACGGCGGAGTCGACGTCCGGGGTGTCGAGCAGGGCCACGCCCGGGGGCATGGCCTCGGTGGCGGCGAGCACCAGCATGCCGTCCTTGCCCGGCATCGCCAGGCCCTGCTGGCGCACACGCGGCAGGGAGGGGATGAACGAGGCCTCGCTGAACCAGTCGACGTCGGCGGGGTTGCAGGCGAGGACGGGGCTGTTGGTGGTGGGGCGGCGCACGCCGGTGGTGGTGACCTGTTCGCCGACGAGGCTGTTGACCAGGGTGGACTTGCCCGCACCCGTGGACCCCGCGACCGCGATCAGCAGGGGGATGTCGGGGCGGCGGACCCGTGGCAGGACGTAGTCGGACAGCTGGGCGAGAACGTCGGCCTGGAGGGTGCGGCCCTCCTCGGCGTGGGGCAGCCCCTCGGCGAACTCCAGGTCGCGGATGTGCTTGCGCAGTGTTTCGAGGACCTGGTCGAAACGCGTGTCGTCCGGTGCGGGGGCGCGGTGCTTGGCCGGCCCCGCGGCAACAGGGACCGTGGGGCCGCGGCGGGCCTCGGCGATGCCCTGGGGGTCCGTGCCGGGGACGGCGTCGGAACCCTCTGCGGTCTGGTCTGAGGTGGCGGCCGGTCCGGTTCCGAACCGGTCCGAGGCACCGTCACCCGTGGTGCCCGGTGCGGCCGACGGCCGGGTCATGATCGGTATGCCCTCCTCATCGGTACTGGCGGGCCCCCACCGGGCGGGCGACGGGCGCCGACGGCGAGGACCTACTGGGGATCGCGCCCGGTCGCCAGTCGGTGGTGCTCGAACTGGGTTCCCGTGTGCAGTATGTCAAGATCCCGCGCTGTTTTGACCACTTCTCCGATGATCACCACCGCGGGCGGCCGCACGTGGGCCGAACGGACCGCGGCGGCGATGGTGGCCAGCGTACCCGTCACCGTTCGCTGCCCCGGCAGTGTGGCCTCTTGTACCACGGCCACGGGCGTGTCGGCGGAGCGTCCGTGGGAGACGAGGGCCTGTGTGATCGCCTCGATGCGCTCGACTCCCATGAGGACGATGACGGTGCCACCCGCGGCGGCGAGCCCGGCCCAGTCCACCGTCGACCGGCTGTCACCCGGGGGGACGTGCGCGGAGACGATGTGCAGGTCCTGGGCGACGCCGCGGTGGGTGGCGGGGATCCCCGCGCTCGCCGGGGCGGCGAGCGCGCTGGTCACCCCGGGCACGGCGATGACGGGGACCCCGGCCGCCGCGCAGGCGGCGGCCTCCTCCCCTCCCCGGCCGAACAGGAAGGAGTCGCCCCCCTTGAGCCGGACCACGAACAGCCCCCGCGCGGCCCGGTCGACCAGGACCTCGTTGATGTCCTCCTGCGTCATGGAACGGCCGTAGGGGATCTTGGAGGCGTCGACGATCTCGACGTCGGCGGGCAGACGGTCCAGGAGGGAGGTCGGGGCGAGCCGGTCGACGACCACGACGTCGGCCTGGGAGAGCAGTTGTTGTCCCCGAACCGTGATCAGACCGGGATCCCCCGGCCCTCCGCCGACCAGTGCGACGCCGCGGAGGCGCTCGCGTCCGCGCCGGGCGTCGAGGGTGCCGTCGGTGAGGCCCTCGGTGATGGCGTCGCGCAGTCCGGCGGACCTGCGGGGGTCGCCCGAGGCGACGACACCGACCGTGATGCCGTTCGCGGTGCCGCTGGCGGGGGTCCATGCGGAGGAGGCGTGGCGGTCGTCGGCGCGCACGCACCACACACGGGCGCCCTCCGCCTCCTCCGCGACGGCGGCGTTGGCGGCCGGGTCGTCGGTGGCGGCGTGGACGAGCCAGTACGCGGGGGCCTCCGGCCCGGCGACGTCGCCCGGGGCGTAGACCCGCCGGAGCCAGGTGAGGTGTCCGGCGGCGGCCAGGTCCTCCAGCGCCGCGGACACGGCGGGGGCCACAAGGGTGACCCGCGCACCCGCTTCGAGCAGCACGGGAACCCGGCGTTGGGCGACTCTGCCACCGCCGACGACGAGCACGTCACGGCCTCGCATGCGCAAACCAAGGAGATAGGTCACGGATCGCGCCCCTTCGGTCGTCCGTACCGGCCCCCGGCTACGACGGCGGGGTGCTGGCGGAAAGGTGCGCCAGCCGCCGGCGATGTGCGGCGATTACTTCGAATCACCTTGTCAAAGCGGTGTTACGCCTTGGTAAACGCGCGCGCTCGGAGGGTGTGAGCCGCCACGCACCGGGGCCGTCCGCGCCGCCCCGGCACTCAGGCGAGGGGCGCGCCCATGGCGTGGTACCCGCCGTCGACGTGGACGATCGACCCGGTGATGCCGCGCGAGGCCGGGGACATGAGGAACAGTGCGGGGCCGGCGACCACGGAGGCGTCCTTGGTGTCCCAGCCCAGCGGGGCGTTCTCGCCCCAGGAGTCGGCGATCTGGGAGAACCCGGGGATGGAGCCGCCGGCCAGGGACTTGATCGGCCCCGCCGAGATGGCGTTGACCCGGATGCCGTCGCCCCCGAGGTCGCGGGCCAGGTACTTCGTGCTGTTCTCCAGGACGGCCTTGGCGGAGCCCATCCAGTCGTAGACGGGCCAGGCGACGCTCGCGTCGAAGGTGAGGGAGACCACGCCGGAACCTTCGGGGGCGGCCGCCATCAGGTCGCGGAACCCGACGGCGAGGGCCTTGAGCGAGAAGCCGGAGACGTGGACGGCGGTGGCGACGTCCTCCCAGGCGGTGTTGAGGAAGTTGCCGCCCAGCGCGGCCTCGGGGGCGTACGCGATGGCGTGCAGGACACCGTCCACGTGGTCCCAGTGCTCGGCCACGGCCTTGGCGGTGGCACCGATCTGGTCGGGGTCGGTGACGTCCATGGGCAGGATGTCGACGGGCTCGGCGGGCAGGCGCTTGGCGACCCGCTCCAGGATGGACAGGGGCCGTCCCGGCGGGTTGGTGAGGATCACCGAGTGCCCCTGCCGCATGGCCTCCTCCGTGATCGCGTAGGCGATCGAGGACTGGGTGGTGATGCCGGTGATGAGCAGGTTCATGACGTCTCCCTGGCTGGATGTACTCGCTGCCAGTGGAAACGTATCGGTGGGCGGGCCGTGCGTCGCCTGTGGACCGGCACAAGAAATCGGCGCAGACTTTGAAGCCGCGTCCCGCACGGCGTGGGTCGCCGCCGCACGCTGGTCGTCGGCACGGCTCGCCCCCGGGGGGACCCGGGGCCGCCGCCGGTGGGCGGCGTCCCCGGGGACCGTCCTACGGGTGGGCGGTGGAGACCCCCGCCTCGTCGAAGGTGGCGACGTCGCGCAGCACCCGCGCGGCAGCCTGGATCAGGGGCAGCGCCAGCAGCGCGCCGGAGCCCTCGCCCAGGCGCAGCTCCAGGTCGACGAGGGGGTACAGCCCCAGGTGTTCCAGGGTCAGGGAGTGGCCGGGCTCGCTCGACCGGTGTCCGGCGAAGCAGGCGCTGAGCGCGTCCGGGGAGATGGCCGCGGCGGCGAGCGCCGCCGATCCCGCGATGACCCCGTCCAGGAGGACCGGGACGCGCAGCGCGGCGCCGCCCAGGACGAAACCGGTCAGGGCGGCGTGCTCCAGACCGCCCAGCGCGGCGAGGGTGCCGATGGGGTCCGCGGGGTCGACCGGGTTCGCGGCCAGGGCGCGCCGCACCACGTCGACCTTGTGCTCGTACGTGGCGTCGTCCACACCGGTGCCCCGGCCCGTGGCCTGTGCAGGATCCGCTCCGGTGAAGGCGCAGACCAGGGCCGCCGCCGGAGTGGTGTTGGCGATCCCCATGTCCCCGGTGACCAGGCACCTGTTGCCCGCCGACACCAGGTCGCGGGCGATCTCGATGCCGCCCTCCAGGGCCTGGAGGGCCTGTTCGCGGGTCATCGCGGGCCCCTGGGTGAAGTCCGCGGTGCCGCGCGCGACCTTGCGGGACAGCAGCCCGGCCGCGCGGGGAAGGTCGCCGACCACGCCGACGTCCACCACGGTGACCTCGGCGCCCACCTGTCGGGCGAAGGCGTTGACGACGGCCCCGCCCTCCAGGAAGTTGTGCACCATCTGGGCGGTGACCTCCTGGGGCCAGGGGGTCACCCCCTGGGCGTGCACCCCGTGGTCGCCCGCGAACACGGCGACGGCGGCGGGTGCGGGAATCGGCGGGGGGCACTCCCCGGTGAGGCCGGCGAGCTGTACCGAGACGTCCTCCAGGATCCCGAGGGAGCCCGGCGGCTTGGTCATCCGGTTCTGCCGTTCCCGGGCCTCCTCCACCGCGCGGGTGTCCAGCGCTCCGATGGCGGTGATGGTCTCCTCCAGCAGGGTCGTCGGCTCCTGGCCGGGCAGACCTCGGCGGCCGTAGCGGTCGTGGTGCACCGCCCAGGACAGGGGGCGTCCCTCGCCCCGGCCGGAGGGGCCGGGCTCGGGCTCGGTGGGGAACTCCTCGACGAGGCCGACGCACAGGTACGCGACCACGTCGAGGTACGAGGGGAGTTCGAGGGCGCGGGCGATGTCGGGTTCGTCGACGTGGCCCACCCAGCCGACACCGAGCCCCTCGGCCCGGGCGGCGATCCAGAGGTTCTCCACGGCGAGCGCCGCCGCGTAGGACGCGCTCATGGGCTTGGCGTGGCGACCCGCTGCGTGCCGGCCGCCCCGGGTGGGGTCGACCGTCACGGCGATGTTGATCGGCGCGTCGAGGACGGCCCCGGGCTCCGAGAGTGCGCCGGCGCCTGTTCCGGTCGGTCCGTGCGCGTGCTCCCCGCGCTCCGTGAGGGCGAGGTCGCGGACCCGGGAGCGCAGGACGGGATCCTGGACGACGACGAAGTCCCAGGGCTGGGAGTGGCCGGCGCTCGGTGCCTGGTGGGCCGCCTCGAGGACCCGCGTGAGCACGTCGTGCGGAACGGGGTCGGGGCGAAAGCCCGTCAGGACGTCGCGCCGTTCGCGGATGGCCCGGTAGACGGCGGCGCGCTCGGCCTCGTCGAAGGCGTGGCCCGGCCGACCGTCGGTCCCGGCGGGGGCCGCAGGGTCGGGTTCGGCCCGGTCGGGACGGGGGGCGGGCCGTGACGGCCCGGGGTGCTGCGGCCCGGAAGGGGGCGCGGCTGCTTCGTGTGCGTGCATGCTCTGTTCCGGCTCGGTGGTCGCGGGGTGCTGGTCCGCGTGTCCGTGGTTCGTGGTCGGCGCGGCGGGCGGGCGGGGCCCGGTGACGGCCGCTGGGGCGCGGTCGCCGCGGAAGGGGATCACCTTGGTTCGGAGCGGGGGTTGCGGGGGCGGGGGTGCGACCGCGGAGGACGCGCTCGCGGCGGCGGGATCCGGCGAAGTGCCCGGGGCGACCCCATCCGTTGTGGTCCCGGACGCCGAGGGGGCGCCCGGGGACCGGGCGTCGCCGGTCGGGGCGTCCTCGGGCCCGGGCACGGCCGGAGGGGCCTCCTGCGACACCGGTTCGTCCGCTGCCGCGGGTTCGGGCGGGGGCGCGGGGTCCCTCGTGCGGAACGGGTTGGCCGGACCCGTCGCGCCGCGCGGTTCCCGCGTCTGGGTTCCGCGTCCGCTCTCGGGGAGCCCGTCCAGCAGGCCGCCGAGGCGGGAACCGGGCCCTGGAACGGGTTTTCCGCTCCTCCAGCGGGGCGGCTCGTGTTCGCCGTCCCCGCCGCTCCGGGCGTCCCCGCGGTCATCGTTGGTCATGATCGCTCCCCGAGAGAGGTGTGTCGACTGCCCGTTCCGCCTACTGCGGCACAGACCGGTAAGCGTAGCCCGCGGTGTGCGCACCGCCCGTACGCGCCCCCGGACCCCGGCCAGTCGGCCCCGGCTCCGTCGCCGGGGTCCCCAAGTCACCACCAACTGTGCCAGAGACCGCCCGGGCACGCGGGGGGTACGGACACCCCTCGCCCCTGAATGCCGGGTCGGAGCATGTCGGGCCGGTTTCGGCCAGGCCCCTTCCGGGTCGTTCGTCCGACCAGGAACCCTCTGAGCGCGCGGAGGAGAACCCGGCGGCCGGGTCGGGCAAGGTGCCGAGCGGGGACCGGCCCGGCCGCGGTGCCCCCGGAGCGTTCCGGGGAGCACCGCGCGCCGCCCTCACCGCTGCGGCGCGCCGGCCTCTCCGGCCGCGGCGCCGGCCTCGCGCGCCGCGCGCTCCAGGCGGCCCCGGTACTGCTCCCACCAGTGCTGTTCCACGGCGGGCAGGTTGTCGTTGCCCGGCCCCAGACCCGCGGCTCCGTCGATGAGCTCCCGGACGACGTCGGCGTGTCCCGCGTGCCGGTCGGTCTCGGCGATCAGGTGCACCAGGACCTGGAACACGGTCACCTCGGCCCGCTCCTCCGGCCACCACCCCACACGGCCGGTACCGTCCGGCCCCAGCTCGGCGACCGTGGTGTCCCCGTGGGCCCACACCCGCCGGTACAGGCCCACGACGTACTCGCGCGACTCGTCGGGGGTGGCCCACATGTCCGTGTTGGGCGCCACATCGGGGTCGGCCCAGGGCACCGGTTCACCGAAGGGGCGCCCGAACACCGATCCCAGGTAGTCCGACTCGACACCGACCAGGTGCTTGACCAGGCCCAGAAGGCTGGTTCCGGTCGGTGTCATCGGCCGTCGGACGTCGTACTCCGACAGGCCGTCCAGCTTCCACAGCATGGTCTCCCTGGCCCCTTGGAGGTACCGGAGGAGGACGGTGGTCGGTTCTTTCCCGGTCATTTCTGCACACCTTTCGCGAGAGGTCGCCCTGCCCGGGCGGGCAGGGTTGGGAGCTGTTCGGGCGGGGCGGCCCTCAGGGGTGGGCCGGTACCGGGTGACCGGTCCGTGCGCGTATCGTGAGCGCACTCCGCACCGTTGACCAGGGAGTGTCTTGTGGAAGAACTTTCGGGTCGGCGAGCGGCCGTCCGGGCCTTCCCTCGCAAGGCGAGGTGCGACGTTCGGCCTGGTGGTGCTCCACGGGCGCAGAGGCGCGGCGGGAGGCAGCCCGGTGGACGCGAGCCCGGAGGAACCCAAAAACACGACCTGGGGGAGACAGCGGCATGTCCACGAGCCGGCAGGTACCCATGCTGCCTTCCGTGATCCTGGAAACGGAGCGCCTGCGCCTGCGCGCGTTCGTCGAGGCCGACATCGACGACGTGCACGCGAGCTGCACCGACGGCGAGCTCCAGCGGTGGATCCCGATCCCCCGGCCCGGTGCGCACTACACCCGCGAGGACGCCGAGCGGTGGTGCCGGGAGATCGCACCGGGGATGCGCACCGGCGGCGAGGGCCAGCAGTGGGCCATGGTGGAGAGGGAGTCGGGCCGCCTCGTGGGCGCCATCGGCCTGGTCCGTACCCTGTGGCCCGCCATGAACACCGAGGTCGGCTACTGGGTGTCCCCCTGGGGGCGCGGCCGCGGGTACGCGACCGAGGCGGCCGTGGCCGTCTCCCGGTGGGCGATCGACCAGGGGTTCCTGCGCGTGGAGATCAAGGCGGGTACCGGGAACACCGGCTCGCGCAGGGTCGCCGAGCGGGCAGGTTTCACCCCGGAGGGGGTCGAGCGGAGCGCGATGCCGCTGCACGAGGGCCGGACGGACCTGGCCGTGTACAGCCTCCTTCCGTCCGACCCGGTCTGAGGCGGGGCGTCGGCACGGAACGGCCCCCGTGCCCAGGGAGTGTTTTTTGAAGGTTCTCGGGCCGGTGAGCGGCCGTCCGGGCGATCTCTCGCAGGGCGAGGTGCGACGTTCGGCCTGGTGGTGCTCCACGAGCGCGGAGGCGCGGCGGGAGGAAGCCCGGTGGACGCGAGCCCGGAAGGAGGCAAGAAACACGACCTAACCCCACACCCGGGAGAGCAGCCAGGTTTCGCTGGCCGTGTCGTGGCGCAGTTCGTACACGCCCCGGGGCGTTCCGGCCTCCACCCTCCAGTGCCTGCGCTCGGGCACCTGGGACCCGCTCACCGGGGTCCAGTCCATGCGCAGGGTGACCCAGTGGTCGAGGATCCTGCGCACGCCGTGCACCCTTCCGTTCCACGTGAACCGGGCCGGGCGCCCGTCGTCCTCGACGACGGTGACCTCCGCCCCGTAGTACCGTCCCACGACACTTCCCCTCAGCATCATCCGCCTCCTGAGTCCCAATGCACGCCGCCGGGACACCCGCCCGTGGGGAAGACGCGAACAGGCTATCGAACATGTGTTCTAAGACTAGCGAAATCGGCGCCCCCGCGGAACTGTTTCGGGGACTTCCGCGTCCCCTCACGCACGACGGCGCCGCAGCCCCGTACCCCGCTGCACGAGGATCGGTACCGCTGAGCGGCCCACCCGCCCCCGAGCAGCCGCGCGCCGATCCGGTCCGGAGCATGTCGGCGTGTCGGCATCGGTACGCTGTTGTGCGCGCATCACACGAGCCATACGAGGGACCCCCGCTGTGACGTCGAACGGCCACGAGAGCGGAAGACCCCTGCGTGCGGGGGACCCGCGCGAACTTGACGGCTACCGCATCGTGAGCCGACTGGGCCACGGGGGCATGGGGCCCTCTACCCCGCCGAGGGCGCCGACGGCCGGCTCGTCGCCGTCAAGCTCATCAACACCGGTCTGGCCGACGACGAGCCCTTCCGCCTCCGCTTCGCCCGCGAGGTCGAGTCCGCCCGCCGCGACGCCCGCTTCTCCGCCGCCGCGGTGATCGACGCCCGGTTGGAGGGCGACCCCCTCTTCATCGTGTCCGAGTACGTGCCGGGGCCGAACCTGGACGAGGCGATCCGCGCGGACGGCCCCGTGCGGGGCGGCACACTGGACAGCCTCGCGATGGGCGTGGCCGCGGCCCTCACCGCCATCCACTGGTCCGGGGTCGTCCACCGCGACCTCAAGCCCTCGAACGTTCGGCGTGCAGTGCTGGGACAACGACGGTGAGGACGAACGCACCCGCTACGAGGCCCTCCTGCGCTACGACGGCGAGCGCGCGGAGATCCGCCGGATGAGCGAGGTGAACGGCGACCGCACCCTCGTCGAGAGCACCGACTTCGCCGGATGCCGGCCCTGCCCCGCCCTCGACGAGGAGGCGCGGGACCGGCCGTAGGAGCACGGGAAGGGCGCGGTACGTCACCGGCCCAGCCCTCCCCGTCCACGTCCGGACCGGCCGGGGCCCGGGTTCAGGCCCCCTCGCGCGGCCCCGGAGGCGAACCCCCGATGCCCTCCCCGGCCCGGCGCACGTCGTCGCGGGCATCCGCCACGGCCCGCTCCGCGGCCTCCGCCGCGTCCATCGCGGCCTGCGCCGACGAGGACGGGGCCAGGCCCGGCCCCGCGATCTGGGCCGGGCCGCTCTCCCGCTCGTCACCGCTCTTCTCGGTGGACGGGCTGCGCTCCGCGGCGTCGCCGGCGAAGGCGTGGCTGACGTTCTTGACCGCCTCGGTGAGCTCACCGGGGATGACCCAGAACGTGTTCCCCTCACCCTGTGCCAGGCTCGGCAGGGTCTCCAGGTACTTGTAGGCGAGCAGTTTGGCGTCGGCGTTGTTGGCGTGCACCGCCTGGAACACGCGCTCGATCGCCTTGGCCTCGCCGTCCGCCCGCAGGATGGCGGCCTGCTGGTCGCCCTGGGCCTCCAGGATGACCTGCTGACGGGCGCCCTCCGCCTTCAGGATCCGGGACTGGCGCTCACCCTCGGCGTGCAGGATGGCCGCGCGCTTGTCGCGGTCGGCCCGCATCTGCTTCTCCATCGCCTCCTTGATGGTGGGCGGCGGGTCGATCGCTTTGATCTCGACCCTGTTGACGCGGATACCCCACTTGCCGGTGGTGTCGTCCAGGACGCCGCGCAGGCGGGTGTTGATCTCCTCACGGGAGGTGAGGGTCTGCTCCAGGTCCATCGAGCCGATGACGTTGCGCAGGGTGGTGACCGTCAACTGGTCGATGGCCTGGATGTAGTTGGCGACCTCGTACGCCGCGGCCTTGGGCGCGGTGACCTGGTAGTACAGAACGGTGTCGATGTTGACGACCAGGTTGTCCTGGGTGATCACCGGTTGGGGGCGCGACGTGAACACGTGCTCGCGCAGGTCGAACTTGGAGTTGACGCGGTCGACGCCCGGGACGATGAAGTTCAGGCCGGGGCCGAGGGTGCGGATGTAGCGGCCGAAGCGTTCGATGTTGTACGCCCTCGCCTGCGGGACGATACGGATCGCCGCCAGGGCGATCACGACGAACAGGACCGCGAGAATGATGAGGGGTATGGCCGGATCGATCATGTCAGCACCTGACCTCGGGGTCGTGGCTGTCGTTCAGGACGTGTGCTCGGTTGTGCCCCCTGGCAGGGCCTCGCGCGGGTAGACCACGGCTGTGGCTCCGTCGATCTCCATGACGTCGACGTGGGCGCCGACCGGGATCACCAGGTCCTCGTCGATGCACCGTGCCGACCACTCCTCTCCGGAGAGCTTGATCCTGCCCCTGTCCCCGTCGACCTCCTGGAGGACGACGGCGGAACGCCCGACGAGGGCCGCGGCGCCCGACCGCGCGTCCGGCCCCCGGCGCAACTGCCGTTGCACGAGTGGCCGCACGAGGTAGATTCCGGCCGCCGCGGTCGCGGTGAACCCGATGATCTGCACGGCCAGCGGAAGGCCGACGGCTCCGAGGAGGGCCGCGACCAGAGCCGCGACCGCCAGGAGTCCCAGGACGAAGGTGAGTGTGAAGATCTCGACGATTCCCAGGCCGACAGCGAGAATGAGCCAGATCAACCAGGCATCCATTCCTGAGGCCCTCCCGCTCCGTTCCGGGTATTCCTTACGCTACCCACACAAGCCCGGCGAAGCACGTGTTCCGGGGCAGTGATCCCGGGCAGTGATCCCGGGCCGTGACCCCGGGCCGTGACCCCGGGCCGCACGCACGCGCGCGGCCCCCGGTGACACCCGCTCGGGTCACCGCGGGCCGCGTGTGCTCCGCCTGTCCTACCGTCCGCCGGAGAACTGGTAGACGAGCTGGTACGTCGGCCGGTTCTGCCAGGCGATCGGCCACATGCCGATGCCGCCCACCGCCTGGTGGATCACCGTGTCGGCGCAGAGCTGGCCGCCCACCGGGCAGTGCTCGTCGCCCGGGTAGACGTCCCCCGCCGGAACCGCCGCGGCCTGGGCCAGGGTGTCCAGCAGAACCGTCCGGCAGGCGTCCAGGTCGCCGCCGCCGCAGTAGGCGCCGCCGAGCGAACCCTCGACGTCCTGGCCGAGAACGGTCCGCAGGTCCTTGTCGACGTAGGACCACCAGCCGTACTGGAACGAGGAGCCCTTGTGCGGCTGCCCCTGGTTGACGCTTCCAGGGGTCCCTCCACCGGTGGCGCCCGAGGGGGACTCGTCGGTCTGGGAGGCCCTGGTCAGCTGCGTGTACAGGTCCTCGCCCAGCTCCGGTTCGAACTGCGCCCGGACCAGCAGCGGCCACCACGCGTCGAGTGTGCGGATGGAGTCGGCGTAGGAGTAGTACCCGGCGTCGCGGTGGGGTTCGCGGCGCAGCGAGCCGGCCTCGTGCCACAGCCGCAGCTCCTCCACGGCGGAGGCCAGCTCGGGGTCCTCCACCGGTGCCGAGTCGATGACCTCCAGCATCAGCGGAAGGACCTCCTGGGCGCGCAGGTCGGCCACACCGGCCTCCATCATGACGCTGGTGAGGGAGGCGGTGGTGAACTCGTGCCCGCTGCCGACCAGTGCCGAGACCCTGCTGTCGAGCAGGTCGCCGCGGTGCACCGAACCGGTGGACCAGCCGGACGTGTAGCCCTGCGCGGGCTTGTTGTTCCAGCTGACGACGTAGTCCGGGTTGACGGCCTGCGGGTGGTCCTCCTGGGGGTGGTAGTCGGCGCTGTTCGTGACCGGGTCCCAGCCCGACCAGCCCGCGTCCGAGTAGGCGTCGATGGGCAGGTTGGGGTTGGTCCCGTCGGCACGCACCGGGTTCGCACCGGAGTTGATGAACGCGATGTCCTCGTCGTCGACGTAGTGCCAGTTGAAGGCGTAGCCGATGTCGCCCGCGGCCTCCGTGAAGGTCTCCGCCGAGGTGACCTCCCCGGGGTCGTTGAACCGCTGGAACCCGATGATGGAGTCGACCTCGCGCATGTACGTGGAGCGCAGGGACGTGAACGCCACGGGAGCGCCGTCCACGGTCGCGAACGACTGCACCAGGCCGTACTCCGAGCGCAGGGAGGTCATCGTGTAGCCGCCCGCCGGGGTGCCGTCGGCGACGGTGGGGGACCACTCGTTGGTGACGCTCAGCTCCTCGAAGGCGGTGCACTCGCCCGAGGTGTCCACGTAGGCGCGCGAGGCGGTGCTCGGCGCGGACCCGTCCGTCTCGCAGAGCTCGACCGCGAACGTGTCGGTGATGTCCTGGCCCGCCGATGTGGCGCTCCAGGCGTAGTCGGCGCCCCGCCCCATCTGGACGTAGAAACTCACGCCCGCGAACGAGGCGCCGCGCGCGCTGATGCCCGGCCCCTGGAGTTCCTGCAGCATGAGGAGCTGCGGGGAGAAGTAGCCGGTCTGGGGTCCCATCACGGCCACGGGGTTGCCGCTCTCGGTGTGCTCCCCCGAGACCAGCAGGGCGTTGGACATGCCGCGCGGGTCCATGAAGCCCTCGGGGAGCACGCCCTCGTCGAAGAGGCCCTCGGCGGCCGACAGGTCGCCGTCCTCGACCATCTGCTCCAGTTCGTCCCGCTGTTCCCGGGGCAGGTCCTCGACGGTGGGGGCCTCGGCGCCGTCCTCGGGCTCCCCGGCGGTGCTCGCGAGCGGCGCGGGTGCCTCCGCGGTCTCGTCACTCGCCGCGGATCCGTGCTCGTCGTGGACGATGTCGTAGGGCTCGACGGATCCAGGGTCCGGAGCGACCTCGCCGACCGGGGAGTCGGGGGTCCCGGTGTACGGGAACTCCCCATCGACGCTGACCACGGCCTCGGGGTCGTTCTCCATCCGCCAGGCCCGCCAGAGCTCGGCGCCCTCCTCGGCTCCGTAGCGGTCCTGGAAGTTGGCGAGGACGACGGCCGCCTGGACCTCGCCGCCGCCACCGCCACCGAAGATGCCGCCGACCATGGCGGCGATGCCGACCACGTCGGTGGAGGTGAAGGGCTCGATCTCACCGGCGTTGGTGATGGCGTCCTTGTGCCCGGTCAGGACGTACTCGCCGGGGAAGTAGCGGCCGCTGTCGGCCTCGTCGATGTAGGCGTTGACGCCTTCGAGGTAGGCGTCGACGTCGGCGAGCGCCTGCTCGCCGTGTTCGCCGTCGGCGGCGACCCGGTCGATCTGGAGCTGCTTGTCCTCCTCGGTGTAGGGAGCGGTGCGCCACAGGTCCTGTTCGAGTCCGCGGTTGCCCTCGGCCCCGCCCGCGAAGGAGGTCAGCTCGCCCCGGCCGACCCTGCGCAGCACGTCCATGAGGAAGAGCCGGTCCTCGGCGGCGGCGTACCCGGCGCCGTACATGGTGCCCTCACGGGTGGTGCCCTGGACGTGGGGGATCCCGTGGCCCTTGTCGCGGGTGATGGTGACGTCCTGGCGCGGCTGGTACCGGCGGCCGACGTCACCGGGGGCGACCCCGAAGGTGGCGTCGACGAAGAAGTCGTCCAACCCCTCCTCGGTGAGTCCGTCGTAGTGGTGGACGAGGTTGTCGTACATGTCCAGCTGGCTGGAGGAGTGCTTGGGCCTGGTGCCGAAGACCTGGTGGCCGAGGATCTCGACCAGGGTGGCGTTGCCGTTCTGACCGGGGGGAAGGATGTCGCGGCATCCCTGGGGCGCGCAGTGGTCGGCGAGGGGTTCGGGTTCGGCGAGGGCGGGGGCGGCGGGGAGTGCGGCGACGGTGGCGGCCGTCACCGCCAGCGCGATACCCGAGGCACCGGTGCGTAGCCGTCGGCGGAGTGAGGGGAACAAGAGCTGTCACCACCTGGGGGTGCGGCGATGGATCAGCGAAATGTTACGCACGGGTAAGGAAATCGCGAAAGAGTTTCATATTTTACGGCCGCCCGGAACGGCGCTCCGGGACACGCTGCGGGTTTGCGAAGGACGGCACCACACGCAGGGCGAACCCCGGGACGAACCCCGCGGGAAGCCCGGAGCAGCCGCTACGGGGTGGCCACAACCGGCCACGTTCCGCCACGATTTTCCGCGCCCACCGGGGCCGGTCGCGAGAAGGCGGGAAACAGAAGCACACCGGATTCGCCGAGCCTGTTCTCGCCCTCCGACGGCTTTGACAGAATCGCCGCATGAACCACTACCCCAACCCCAACCCGGGTGAGCCCTGGCACCAGCCCAGCGGAGAGACCCCCGGGTGGGGCTTTCCCCCCGAACAGCACCACGGCGGGGCGATCGAGCCGTACGGCGCGCCGACCGGTGGCTACCACCCCATGGGGCCCCAACCCCCGACGGGCGGCGACGTCCCGCTCGGCACCATCGGCGAGATCGCGTTCTCCCAGTCCACCGTGATCACCCCGGTGGGCCGCTTCCCCATCCAGGGGACGGTGTGGACGGTGAACGACATGAGCCGCACCGAGCGGACCACCCCCACCTGGGCGGTCATCGTGGCGATCCTCGTGTTCTGGTGGACCTGCCTGCTGGGCCTGCTCTTCCTCCTCGTCAAGGAGCAGAAGACCACCGGTCACGTCCAGGTGAGCGTGCAGGGGCACAACAAGCACTACACGACCTCGATCATGGTGACCCACCCGGGGATGGTGGGCCAGATCCACCAGCAGGTGAACTACGCCCGCAACCTGGCCTGACCTGCGGCCCGTCGCCCCGACCGGCACGAGGGGCCCGGATGTCCGGGGTGTCCGGCCGTCCGCACCGGTGGCCTGCGGGCGACGGGTGGGGGCGCCGCTCCGGAAGGGTGGCGCGTGCCGGCTCCGCTCCCCGCACCGGAGGTGGTTCCGACGACCAGCAGGGCGTTCACCGCGCCGCTTCCGCCGAGACGCCGACAGGAGGCCGGTTGGAGGTGGAGGGACGGCGAGAAGGCGAGGGTTGGTCCGTTGTGACCGCGGTCGCGGTCGCGGCCGCCACCGCGAGCGCACCCACGCCGACCGCCCTCGCGAGTCGGACCGCCCTTCGGATGTCCTCGACCCCCGCAACCGGGCCCTCACCCATCGTGGGCCGCCGGTCCTCGCGGCCGGAGTAGACGTTGGCGCCGCCCAGAGTCCTTCCCAGCGCCCCCGCGAAAGCGGCCTCGCACTGCCCGGCGTTGGGACTGGGGTGCCGGTGGCCGTCGCGCCGCCACACCCGCCACGCCTCGCGCACACCACCGCCGACCACGGGCGCCGCCAGGACGGCCAGCACCGCGGTCAGTCTCGCCGGCCCCCACCCGGCAACGTCGTCCAGGCGCGCCGAAGCCGTACCGAACCGCCCGTAGCGGGCATTCCGGTGGCCGACCATGGCATCGAGGGTGTTGATCGCCCGAAAACCCGCCACTCCGGCGACCCCGCCCAGTGCGCCCCACACCAGGGGCCCCACGACCGCGTCGGAGGTGTTCTCGGCGACCGATTCGACGACCGCCCTCGCGATCCCCGCCGCGTCGAGTCCGGAGGGGTCCCGCCCGCACAGGTTCGGCAGGAGCTCACGCGCGCGCTCCAGGTCCCCGCCCTCCAGAGCCGCAGCGATCCGCTCCGCCTCCCGGCACAGCATGCTGCCACCGAGAGCCGCCCAGGTCGCGGCCGCCGTCGCCGGCGCACCCCTCACGAGGAGCCCCGCACCCGCCACGGGCAGGACCGCCCCGGCCGCGAACAGGGCGCCCGCGGCAACCGAGTCCCGGTAGACCGCCCGTTCCCATCGCCCCACCGCCCGCCCGTACAGGGCCACCGGATGCCCCCGCCGCGGGTCGGGCACCACCATGTCCAGCAGGAATCCCGCTGTCAGTCCCAGAGATCGCACCCGACCACGTTAACTGCGTCAACAGCAACCCCAACGGACACCAAACCGATGCAAAGCTGAGTTTGTTACGCATTGCATTCGCCCATACACCTAGAGCCCCATACAGTCGACGGCGAGGGAGACCAGGGTGCTCGTCGGATGGGTGTCGCTGGCGATCCTTCTGGGCCAGTGGTGGATCTTCTGAACCGCCGCAGCCGCACCGCATGTGGCACACACCCGACAGGACTTCACGAAACGCCAGCGGCGCAGCACCCCCACTGGAGTTAATCACCGGTAACGTGGTGCGGGAAGCCCAAACAGACCGATTTGGTGGAGCCCGCGTGGTAACGAGAAGCAACTACGAATCACCGTAGTTGGTCAGACTTTGACCAGGTGTGGGCGACATCGCACGAATACCCTAGAATGTCTGCCCAGGACGCCATCGACGCCACGGCACGGGCCCAGCTCGACCGTAGGTGCAACGGGCGTTCTCGCCCTCGCCCCGGCACGCAGCACCCCAGCGGAACCACGGGTCACGACGTGGTCTCGACCTTGCCTGGCGGGCGACAATTGAATCGAGCACCCGTAGCTCAGTGGATAGAGCACCGGACTTCTAATCCGATGGCCGCAGGTTCGAATCCTGCCGGGTGCACCACAAAACCCCAGGTCAGACGGGGTGCGCGAGGATCTCAGAAGAGGTCCTCGTCGTGTTTGGGGCCCTGAAATGCTCCGTGTGTGCTCCCCAGTGCAAGGTCCAGTACAGGTGGGCACCCATCTCACGGAGCATTTTGCCATCCCGTGACCCTGCGACGGGGACCCCGGGGGACGGGACGGCCCGCGTCCGCCCACCAGCGCCCCACAACCACCCTGTACACGTCCGCCCCCGACACCCCGCCCCCGCCCACACAGGGCCAACCCGGGCGCCAGCCGACCACACGCCCCCACACCGGCACCGGCACCGGCACACACCCTGAAGGTTCACATTCAGGACCGAGCTCGCTGTTCCACCCCAGGGGCCGACAACGGCATCCCTGTTCTGCGCTGACCAGACCAAACATCCACAGGTGTCCGGGAACGGGGCTACCCGAATGACGCGCTGGCCATCCTGGCGAAGTTCCACCGTCCACTTACCGCTCTCACACAGGCGAGCCGTGGCCCGCACAGTCGGGCCACGGCTCACCCTGCACACGAATCGTGGCAGGCCTCTACCGGGACAGGCCCCGGCCGAACTCGGCCCCGGACCCCTCCAGACCCAGGGTCGCTCCACCAAACGTCAACGAACCCACCCCGCTCACCCCGCCCCCGCTCGCATAGAGCAGGGTGATGGCGCCGCTGCCCTCGTTCTCCCCCGGCACCCCCGCCACCAGATCCAGATACCCGTCACCGTTCACATCGATCAGCGTCACTTCCGCACCCATCTCGTCCCCGGCCTCGGAAACCCCCGCAACATTTTCCGAGTCCTGGGTCAAGGACTGCTCACGCCCATCCAGCCACTCAGGGCCGCCGTAGAGCACGCCCACCCCACCCGCGTCCGCACCACCACCGGAGGCCTGCACGGTCTCCACCTTCCTGGCCATGCTCGGCATCGCCTGCATCCTCATCTGCTACAAGCACCTGGCCAAGCATGCTGATGGCTTTTGAGATGAGCTCTTAGGCTGACTTCATTTTTTCTGAGTCGCACCTCATCCTACTGAAATCAATATCCTCTTAGTTTCTTTCCAATGAGAATCATAGGCACGCTTAGCCGGTCCAATAATTGTCCTGTAATAGTAAGACCCCTCGTTGGATGAGTACTTCACTCTGGCCGATTTTTCAGAATCTATGACTTCAATCTCCAGAGTTGCCGGTAGCGTGAGTGAGCCAAACAGGAAAACGCCGAGATAGCGAAACAAGCGAGGCGATCCGTGAGATGCACTCATGCAATGATCACCCTTCGCAATATGTTTCCATCCGGCTTCCCTGATAGCGCGCTCCGTTTTATCAATGAATTCTTTCCCGGAAACATCAAGGGAAATTTTTTCTTGAGCTTCATAGAAACTAGACAAGGAATCTTCTCTCAACGGGCCAGTGGGGTCCGCCGGATCGCGACGGGCCCCACTAGCGGAATTTAGGTTCTAGGGGCCGATTAGCCAGTTTTGGATCAGCCTAGGAGATAGGAACCGGCCCCCCAGATTGTTCCCAGCGTGCCACCGACTGCACCCCCTAGGGCGAACCCTCCAACACATCCGACGGCTGCACCACCGATTGATCCGAGGCCCAGTGCGGGGGCTCCGGTGATGGCACCAATAATTCCGCCTCCGATGCATCCGCCAGCACTAAAGACCGCAGCACCTGTACCTGACGAATCGCGAATCGAAGAGCCCAGAGTGTCGAGCCCGGTGGGGTCGGTTTTGTTGATCGGGTCGCACTGCGCATAGGCGTAGTTGTTCAACTCTTGCCGGGAGGGGTCGGGTTGGGTGAAGTTGAGGGTGGTCGTGTCGTAGAACCGGTGGGCCAGGTGCACCGTGCCGTCCTGGAACTGGTAGGCGCCCGTGTACCCGAACGGGCTCAAATCGGCCGCCCGGGACCCTTCCAGGGTGGCAGAGGTCTGCTCGCCGTAGGGGCTGTACTCATACACCGCGTCCGGCTCCTCAGCCTCCGAACCCTCGGCCGTGACCGCGAGAACGGTGTTCTGCTGATCGGTGGTGTAGTGGAAGCGCTCGTCGCCGCCCCAGGCCACCATGGAGACCAACTGGCCGTCGGGGTCGCGCACGAAACTGGTGCGGTCCCCGTCGGAGGCGATGTTGGTCACGCCCAACGCGGTGTTGGACAGCTGGCGTTCGACCCTGTTGTCTTCGTGCACGTCGGTGATGCCGCGCATCTGGGTCTGGTCGGTGGTGTCATAGCTCAGGCTCGTGGCCAGATCGCTGTCCTCATCCGCCTGGAGCATCTGCTGGGTGGGGCTGTACTCCAGCGTGCGGTTCCCACGCTCGACCATGTTCCCGGCCTCGTCGTGGGCCACGTCCTGGCCCCGGGCGGAGGTGACCTGGTCGGCGTCGTTGTAGGCGAACTCCTCGTCCCCTGCGGTGAGCAGGTTCCCGGCGTCGTCGTAGGTGTAGTCGATCTCGCCGTTGCTGGTGACCCGGTCCAGGCCGTCGTAGGTGAAGTCCTCGGTGTCGCCGTTGACGGTGCGGGTCTGGAGCTGGTCGCTGTCGGAGCCGTCCCTGTCGTAGGAGTAGGACGCCTCGACCAACGTCTGGTCGGCGGCCCCGGTGGTGGTGATACCGGTCAGGCGCGCGGAGTCGTCGTAGCTGCGCTCCTCGGTGGCCCCGTCGGGGTGGGTGATGGTGGTGCGCTGGTTGTTGTCGTCGTTGGCAAACGTGGTCTCGGCGCCGGTGTGGTCGGTGAGCGAGGTGAGCCGGAACGCCGCGTCGTAGCCGTAGCTAGTGGTCTCGCCGTGTTCGGTGAACGCGGTGACGTTTGCGGCCTTGTCGTAGGCGTAGCTAGTGGTCTCCGACCCGGCTGAGTCGCTGCGCTCGCTCTCGAGCAGGTCACCGCGCCCGTTGTAGGTGTGCTCCACGCTCGCTTGGTCGGTGTGGGTCGCCCTTTGGCGGCCGTTGCCGTCGTATTCGATGGACTGGAGCACCTCGCCGTCGTGGGAGATGGACACGATCCGGTCCAAGCGGTCGTAGCCGTAGGTCAGCGTGGTGCCGTTGCCGTCGGTCGCCTCTGTGATGCGGGACAGGGAGTCGTAGGCGTAGGTCGTGGTGCCCATCGGTGCGGGCTCGACCATCGAGGTCAGGTTCCCGGCCCGGTCGTAGGAGTACGTCGTCTCGTTACCGTTCGCGTCGGTGACCTTCGTAGGCAACCCATTGGTGGCGTAGGAGATCCGGGATACATCGATGTCCATGTCCTCCTGGGTCGCGGAGGTGAGGTTGCCCGCGTCGTCGTAGGACATGTCCAACGTGTCACCGTCGGGGGTGGTCACGCTGGTGGGTTTGGCGGGGTTGGCAGTGTCGGTGAACCCGACCGACGTGCTCGCCCCGGTGGGCAGGTCGGTGCCGATGAGGTTGTTGAACTCGTCGTGGCTGTAGGTCACCGACGCTTCCAGAGCGTCGGTGGTGGTGGCCACGTCGGAGTTGGCCGTCCAGGTCTGGGAGCGGGTGTTGTCGACCTGGTCGGTGGCCGAGGTCTGGCGCCCCTGGTCGTCGAAGTTCAGGGTCGACTCGCCCCCGTTGGGGTCGGTCACGGTGCTCTGTGCGTCGCCGTAGGCGTAGGAGGAGGTGGCTCCGCCCTCGGACCCGTCGGGGACGGTAAGCGAGCTGACCTGGTCGTCGTCGTTATAGGACAGTGTCCACACTGCCCCGGTGGGGTCGGTGACCGAGTTGAGCAGCCCCTCGTCGGTGTAGCCGAACTCCAGGTCCTGGCCCGCCCGGTCGGTCAGGGTGACCAGTTCGTCGCCCTCCCAGGCGAAGGAGGTCGCGGTCTCCCCTACCGGGTCGGTGATCTGCTGGGGCTGGTCCCAGGTGTCCTGCGCCCAGTCGACGGTGGTCACCCGGTCCTGGGTGTCCACGATCGAGGCCAGCTCGCCCTCGGAGTCATAGCGCATCCGATGGGTGTTCCCATTGCGGTCGGCTTGGGAGTACAGCCACCCGTCAGCGGTGAAGGTCCATACCTGGTCGGCGTACTCGCCCCGCAGGAAGGTCAGCGCGTAGTGGCCGTTGGAGAGTTCGGCCAGGTCGGCGTTGAGCCCGGACGGTGAGGTGAACGAGCCGTCCTGTTCCACCGCGAACCTCTCGCAGTACCCGGAGGGGCCGCGGAAGATGACGCTGTTGCTGTAGATGCTCAGGCCCACGTCCTGGCCGTGCGACAGGGTCCATCCGTCATAGGTGGGTGCGGAGTTGTAGAAGCTGGACACCGACAGGTCCAGGCCGGTTCCGGCCACGGTCAGGTCCCGGTGGCGCAGGATCGCGTTGCCGTTTTCGGTGTTGACCGCTAGTTCCATGCGGTCGCTGATCTGGTGGCGCTCCAGCGGGTACCAGGCCTGGATGCCCCGGTTGGTGCCGTCGTCGCAGGTCCCGACCCGGGTTTCGGGATCTTCCTGGGCTGCGGCTGCGTCCTCGGGGTCGGTGCCGGGCGGGGTCCAGGGCTCCTCGGGTGGGTTCTCACCCTCAGGTTCGGTGTTGGCCTCGCCGGGCTCCCACGTGTCGGAGGCCGGGACGGTGCGATCGCGAGGCGAGTGGGGATCAGTCTCGGCCAAAGCCGGGGGCGCGGACAGCAACCCCAAGGCGAGGGTCGCGGCGGCCGTGGAGGCAGCCAGGGCCAGGGGGATGGGTCTTTTCACGAGGGGGAACGCTCCCAAAAGTGGGGGTGTGTGGCTGTGTACCCAGACAGGGCGGGCCCCGGGTGGGGTGTGGGCTGTCTGGAGTGGTTCAGGCACGCTCACGCTAAGTTCAGCGACACCACGGGCACCATGAGCCCAGGGTGAGGAATGTGACCCTGGGTGAAAGGGGCTTTCGGAAGGTTTGCGCGAACACCGCCCACGCCGCAGGGTGTGGTGGACAGGATGACCAGCACCGTTGGTCGGCACGGTTTTCCCTGTAAGGCGGGCTGAGGGCCGCCGATGGCCAGGGCGCGTCAGCCTTGGGAGAGCGGGGCCGGTTCCGGCCACCCCTGCGACAACACTTGTCGTTCGGCAATATCGCACAGTGAACGTGCATCGGAACCGAACGGCCTCCTCCGTGGCTGCGCCGGTGCGCCCGGGACTCTGCCAGGGGACCTTTGATCCGATTGGTTCTCGGTCGTGAAAGCGAGAAAACCCCAGGCCGGACGGGGTGAACCCGTGCGCTGGCCTGGGGCATGGGGTATGGACTCGCTCCTGGTGTGCTCGCCAGTTCTGCTATCCCACGACTAGGCACTGTTTTTTGAACGGGTCAGATCTCGGAGCCAGATCCGGATCGAGGCCACCTGGACGGTCCCGTCGAAGATCGCGGCCCGCTTGTCATAGCGGGTCGCGACCGCCCGGTTCTGCTTGAGCAGGTTGATCGCCCGCTCCACGGTGTTGCGCTCGCGGTAGGCGACCTGGTCGAAAGCCGGTGGCCTACCGCCCGCCGACCCTTTGCGTCGGCGGTGCTCGCGCTGGTCACGGGGCTGGGCGATGGTCGCTTTGATCTTGCGCTTGCGCAGGTGGTCCCGGTTGGCGCGGCTGGAGTAGGCCTTGTCACCCAGGACCCGGTCGGGGCGGGTGCGCGGCCGGCCGGTACTGCGGGGCAGCCGCAACGATCCCATCAGTGGCTCGAACATGGGGCTGTCCCCGCGCTGGCCCGGGGTAGTGGCCAGCACCAGGGGACGCCTGTGCTGATCGGCGATCAGGTGGATCTTGGTGGTCAGCCCGCCCCGGGAGCGCCCGAGTGCTTCGCGTCCGTCCGGTTCGTCCCGCGCTGTGTCCCCCTTTTCGCTGCCCCGGCGGCGTGCTGGTGGGCTCGGACCGTGGTGGAGTCCACGCTCGCGATGAGTTCTTCACCGGTGGCCGCGTCGATGCGCAGCCGGTCGGCGATCCTCTGCCAGGTGCCGTCCAGGGACCAGCGGCGGTGGCGGCCAGCGGCGGTCTCCCAGGGGCCGTACCGTTCTGGCAGGTCACGCCAGGGGATCCCGGTGCGGGCACGGAACAGGATCGCGTTGATGACCTTGCGGTGGTCGGCCCACTTCTTGCCCTTGGGCGCATCGTCGGGCATGAGCGGGGCGAGCAGGGCCCACTCGGCATCGGTGACTTCATGACGTCCAGGCACGTTCACCAAGCCTGCCAGGGCAGACCCTGCTCCGCTCCCACTTCCAAAAAACACGACCTAGGGGGATCTGTGCGCTGGACTCGGGGTGGGGCAGTCGATGGGGGCGATCGGCTCCAGCGCGGACAACGCCGCCGCGGAGAGCTTCAACGCCACGCTCAGGCGCGAGACCCTCGCTGGAGCCCTCACTTACGCGAACGAGGCGACGCTACGACGGACGGTGTCCCGGTGGGCGCACCGCTACAACACTCGTCGTCGTCACTCGTGGTGCGGCAACGTGTCTCCGAACGACTTCGAGGTATCTCGGGCGTTTATGCTGGCGACAGCGGCGTAATCAACCACTCTCGTGTCCAACATTCGGGGTTAAGCCCCGACTTCCCCACCACAATCGGTGGCATGGGCAAGGCCGAACAGGAGCAGGACAAAGCCGACAAGGACCCTGGCCATCGCGCCAGCGCCGAACACCAGAACGCCGGTGCCCGGCTCGTGCATCCGCGTGCTCTTCCGAGATGGCGGCCCCACCCCGCTCGGGTCCGCGATCCCCCACCTCGGGCGCCTGTGCAAGACCCTCAACGTGCTGCCCCGCCTCGACGACGAGTCCTACCGGCTCGGCATCTTAAGACAGCAGCGTGTTGAAGAAGTTGAAGAACTCGTTCAGCGACTCGGCCGTTGATTCTGGAGCGAACACCACGAACCACAGCACGGGCCAACCGAGGATGGCGAGTGCGAACAGAATCCAGGCGGCACGGGTACAGATCCGTGAGCCCTTTGGATTGTTGTCGGCCTGGGCGATCGCGATGGTCGCCAGGATGATCCCGGGGATCGTGAAAACGAAGCACAGGCACAGGCCGATGACGTTGGCGATGAGCGCGCCGATCGCCGCGCCCCTGCTGGCGCCCGGAACGGAGCTCACCACCGGGTCGTCGCCATACTCGTTTGTCACAGGAAGCCCTTCTCGTCAGCACTTCTAGGCCGCGCGTCGAAGGTTCAGAGTAAGCCTCGTCAGGGCAATTCGACAGCCCCTCTGCGGGTCTGTTCTCCTGTCCGAAGGAGACGCACCCGTACGTACGCCGTGCCAGAAGCCGGGGGAGTTCATCGACCAGGGTCGGGTTCACGATAGGGATCCTGATGCCGATCGGACCGGAAACCGATGCCGCTCCGTGGGCAGTGCCAACAGGTCCAGGGTGTCGGCATCTGTTTCGTGCCGGGTTCTTTAGAGGCTCGGAACCAACGCTTCGTCGTGTGCTGACACGGATTCTTGCCGGTAGAAGTTGTCTTCGAACTCCGCTGGCGGAACCAGTCCGATCTCGCCGTGCGGGCGGCGGTGGTTGAACCAGTCGATGTACTCAGCCACCGCGATCTCGACCTCGTCCAACCCCTTCCAGGGCCCTCGGTTACGGATCAGCTCGGCCTTGAACAGCGAGTTGAACGCCTCGGCCAGGGCGTTGTCGTAGGAATCGCCGGTAGTACCGACCGAGGCCACCGCCCCCGCCTCGGCCAGGCGTTGGGTATAGCGCACCGCCAGGTACTGCACTCCTCGGTCGGAGTGGTGGACCAGACCATCGATGCGGCGGCCGACATGGGACCGGTTCCAGACCGCCATTTCCAACGCGTCCAGCGCCAGGCTGGTGCGCAGCGACCGTGCCACCTGCCAGCCCACCACTCGGCGCGAGTGCACGTCGATGACGAACGCGGCGTAGACCCAACCGGAGAAGGTGCGGATGTAGGTGATGTCAGCGACCCACAACTGGTTGGGCGCATCAGCGGTGAACACTCGCTCCACCAGGTCCGGCCGGGTGCCCGGGCCTGGGGATCCCATCGTGTTGCGGGGCCCCTTGGTGCGGGAGATGCCGCGTAGCCCGGCCCGTTTCATGAGCCGTTGGTCCGTGCAGCGGGCCACCCGGTGGCCTTGGCGGTTCAGTTCGGCGTACCTTACGCGCCCCGTACACGGCGTAGTTGTCAGCGTGTACCTGGTGGATTTTGGCGGTGGTGACCTCATCGGTGCGCGCGCAGCGACGGGGCCCGGCTCTTGGTGGCGTAGTAGGTGGACGGGGCGACCTGCAGCGTGCGACAGATCGGCTCGACCCCGAACTCCTGCTGGTGGATGTCGATGAACGCTCTTACCTGATGTGTGGGCGGTCGAGCTCCGCCGCGAAAAAAGCCGATGCGGACTTGCGGATGGCGTTGGCCCGCCGCAGCTCGTGCACTTCGCGTTCGAGCTCGGCCAGGCGTTGGGCCTGGTCGGTGGTGGTGCCGGGGCGCTCTCCGGCATCCACCTCGGCCTGGGTGACCCAGTTGCGTAGGGTCTCGCGGTTGATGCCCAGCTGATCGGCGATACGGGCGATGGCGCCGCTGCGGCTGGCCGGGTTCCGGCGGGCGTCCACGGCCATGCGGGTAGCACGTTGCCGCAGCTCATCGGGGTATTTCCTCGGTGCTGGCATGTCTGACATCCTTCCCAGGTTTGAGAGCCTCCATCACACCCGGCACGAAACACCATCCAGTGCCGCCCCACCGGACCACCGGACCAGCGGACCTACTCTTTGGAGCCTTGGGGGGTGGAGCTGGAAGCCTGCTCTGGAGTCGTTTTGGGCAGCTCCGCAGTGCTCCGAGTGCCGTCCTTCGTGAAGCAGACCCGCAAGCCGTTGGACCCGGCGGGGCATCCAGCGCCGCCAACGGCGCACGCCTGCGTGAAGCACTGCGCAACGAGGCAGATCCTGTCGGTTCGATCCAGAAGGTGGATGATATTCTGCGCGATCCTGAAATCATCAGGGGCGCTGATGTGGACCGGGTTAGGTCCGCGATGGAATCAAACCCAAACTGGGGCCATGGAGGCTTGGGGCGCGGGCGAAACGAAGGACGGGGCTGGACTTACCGCGAGTACCGCCCCAATGGGGCTCAGTCGGGTACGATGATCTGCTGGTATCCCGGGAGTGCGCATCATGGAAATGTTCCCTACTGGAGGGTGAAATACGTGGACAGCAGGCCAGACTGGAATGACCTTCCCCCGGAGTTCCGGTGATCGAGAAAACACCGAATATGAAAAGCCTCATGTTCTCGATCAAGCTGGCCTCCTGGAGCGGGGAACGCCAACTCGAGTGGATCAGACGCACGGGATTCGCAGAGGACGAGATAGTACTGCAATTGGAAGACTTCTACATCGCTGTGAAAAGTCGTGTCACGTATGACGAGGAAGAAGAATTCCCTGAGTTCCTTGAAAAGGGAGTCGAGGAGATCCTTGACCTCTTCACGAGACTGATTGACGCCGACCCCGAACTATGGAGCCCTGAGTCCATGCTTTCCGCAGAAAAGTGGGAAGTGGTGAGAGACAGGTCTCGCCGCCTGCTAGGAGAAATAAGGGACTCCTCATGGTCGTCATTTTTGGATGAGTAATCGCACTTCCACCGGCTACGGGCTTTTTACGAATCATCACTATCTCCGCGCCTCTTCCAGGAGCGACGGTGGCCGGCACTGCAGCGGCATTTCAGTCTCCGAGACCGGGACCATCTTCCACGGAGCCCGCAAGGCGGAAAAAATAGCTTTTCTAATCCGATGGTCACAGGTTCGAATCCTGCCGGGTGCGCCACAAAACCGCAGTTCAGATCCTCAGTGGATCAGGGTCCAGCAGGGTCGTCCTGCCGGTGGGTCCTGGGTGGGACCGCGATGGGAGCAGGTCTTCCATCCATGCCTTGTTTCGTGCCAGCAGGCTCTGTCGGCGCCCCGCGGCGTCAGTCACGAAGACCAAGCCAGTCGTCTCCTGTGCGAGCAGCAACAGGTCACTACTCCGACTGGTTGCCTGCTGCTCCAGGTTCAGCGGCGGCCCGCTCCTGTGAGTGACGGGAGGCGATCCCGACACACGGCTCCACCAAACCCAGGACACACCAGAGCGACCTGGAGAAACGGGCTGGCGGAAACACCGGAACCGCGTTCCAGGCCGACTCATCCGAAAGCCGCTTACTCTGGAGCCTGGAGGAGTTGGAGCAGGTGATCAACGCGCATCTGCTTCTGGTACACAAACGCACCACCTACTGCGGGGTCATCGACTCGGTGAGCTTGCAACCCTCACCATTCTTGTCAACCACATTAACAAAAATCAGCAGTCATCTCGATATGACCTCAAAAAAGAATCCCTCCACCAATAAAGGCTCACGCTGTCAACCGGCCATTCCCCTCCACGGTTCGACTCTTCGAAATTATCAATAGAAAAATCAATCAAGCGCCAGCCGGGTTCTTTTTCTTGACAAGAAAAATCACTTATTACTTTATCAACAAACCTGTGGTCAGACGCTTTTATTTCTACATACTTACGCTGAGCATCATAGAGCGAGTTCTTATTCGCACCCCCGGAAAATTTAGGCCACCGGAGTTGCACAGCATCATCTTCCCAAAAGCAGACAGGACACACCCCGTGGGAGCCAGGGGGATTTTCGTGCACACTGAAGCCACAGCATGGGCAGGGAAATAAACTTACCATTAGACCTCATTTCAAGTACCAGGCTGCCTATTATAGTACCCCACAGGATCATCTGGGCCGAAGTAAGTAATGATACCCCTGTCGCTTTTGGCGCCGAATTCGCCACTATCTTCATCCAGGCAATAAGAGGTATTTTCGTCGCGCTTTGAACGAACCCCAGGACGCAACCCATCACAATCACAAACAAGGCCTTCAGCAGCGTACTGGTACTCCGCCTTGGATTCATAATCCATGTCACTGCCATGCTTATCGAAATGGTTATCCAAGTTCGACCTGCTGGTCCAATCACAGTTATGGTTGAGGACGTCCAGCGAACGCGTACCGACGTGGTAGGTGTGGACGCCCTGCACGGTCAGGTTATGGACCCTCGCCGGCTGCGTCCAGGCCTGAACCGCGGAAACCTGCACCCACGTACCCGACGAAGTCTGCAACCACGTCCCCGGCGCCAGGTCGACCGCGTCAACCCACAACCCCAGATCCGGTACCCAGAACGGGTGCTCATCGGTCGCGATGATCACGTCCCCGGCCGTGACCGGCCCCGGGATCCCCGCTTGCTCGGCCTGCTCACCTTCAGCTTCGGAACCTGCGTCCTCCCCGGCCGCCTCACGTTCGGTGGCCGGGCCCACCGTGATCTCCACCAGGTGCTTGCTGCCCGAGCCGATGATCGTCGCCAGTACCGTCCGCGCGCTCTGTTCACCCGTCTCCGGATCGGTCGCCAACACCTTCTCCCCGACATCGACCTCCTCAATGGGTTTGGTCGACCCGTCGGCCATCACCACCCTGGTCCCCGGAACGAAGCTGTTACAGAGGTTGTCGACCTTGCGGTTGGCCTTGATCAGACCGTCGACACCGTCGATCAGCTCACCGCCGAGCGCAGCGATCCGACAACCCAACTCCGCTGCCTTGCCCCACCGCAACCCGTACTTGATGGCGATCTTGCCGGCCAGACCACCCACGAACATCGACGCGACGTTCAGCGCCGTCTCCCCGCACGCCCCCAGATCACCCGTGGTGAAGCACTCCAGGCCGGCCGTGATCCCCAACTCGTCGGCGACCAGCTTCGCCAACCCCGCCGCGGCCGCGATCAGCTTCTGCTGGGCTTCCTCCTTCTCCCGCTGGGCATCCAGATAAGCCCGCGACGGACCCTGCCGGCCCTGGTACGTCGTACCACCACCGCCCGAACCGCTCCTGTACTGCCCACTGGTCTGACGGCGATTGTTTCGTGCCGTGTTTCGTGCCGGGTTTGGCGTGTCCTGCGTTTTTCGGAGTCGTCGATGCCCGGTAGCGTCATGACATTGGTGACGCGGCCACTGTAGAGCCGCGCCTCACCGGCGCGAAGGTCGGCGTTGAGGAGCTACCGAAGATGTTCCAAGGGCCGGCGCGGTATGTGCCCACGGTGAATGACGCGACAGTGCACGGCATGATCTACCCCCGGCGGTCCCTGGTCCTGGTCGCCGGGGTACCCGGGGCCGGGAAGAGCACCCTGCTGCGGCGGTTGTTCGGGCTCCGCGAAAACGAGGAGCGGACCGTGCTCACCGCGGAGGGTGTGCGGGTGATCGACTCGCTACAGTCGCGGTACCAGCTGGGACCATTGCTCGGTTGGATCCCCTACCCACTGTGGCGCTGGGTGGTGCACGTACTGCACCTGGCCCGGATGGCCGCGGCGCTGCGCGGCGGCCCGGTGGTGCTGCACGAGTGCGGGACTCGGAGCCCGGTCCGCGTGCTGCTCGCCCTGCTCTGCCGACTCCGCCGGTACGAGATGCATGTGGTGATGATCGACGCCACTCCGCAGGAGGCCCGGAACGGGCAGAACGCCCGGGGGCGGCGAGTGACCGAGCGCAGCCACCGAGCGCATTCGCGGCGCTGGCGACGGCTGCGCTCGGCCACCCAGCAAGGGCCGACGGCATTCGCGCCGGGCGTGCGCAGTCTGCTCGCACTCGACCGGCGCCGGGCGCAGGAGCTGGCCTGGATCCGTTTCGGTCCCTGCGCGGATACCCGTAGTCCCCTGCACACCGCGATGGAGTCACCCCCTATCCAGCTTGAGATCGTGATGTCCGATACCTAGTGGCACCGACTGGTTGAACTCACGCGGTTCGGGTCGTGGGCCTTCAGCCGGCGGTCCAAGGAGTCCGGGCTGGTGCCCTCGATGGGATCGATCGGGAACTGCTACGACTGGCAGTCTTTTTGCACCGGATCCCGCAAGGATCGGGTAATCGCGGCCGCGGCGTTCCACTCTTTGTTCGGGGCCCCGCACCACCCCGTGCCTGGATCAGCTCCCGGTACCCGCCCGGCCCTGGTGAAACGCTCCTTCGCGGCTGATGTGCCCAACCGGTTGTGGCTCGCCGACATCACCTATATCCGCACCTTTGCCGGCTGGGTCTACGCAGCGTTCGTGATTGATGTGTCTTGTGCCGGGTGTGACCTGGCCGAGTCGTCTTGCCGATGGGTCCAGGGGGAGACCGAGGTGGGATCAACACCAGACCCCACAACCAGCTCTCTCCTCACGTGAAAGTGAACCCCTCCAACGTCGAGAAGCAGCAGCCGCACCATTCGTTCCACTGCCTCCTGTGCCATCTTCAGCCCCACACCCCCGATGGTGGCAGACCAAGAGCTACGGTATGGCCACATACGGTCAAACCCACGTGTGACCACCCAAGGCCCTGTACCGGCTCTGCGATCGTGAAGACCCCGCAGCCGATACAACCCACCCCCTTTTCGAGGAGTACGTGCGGAACTACGCCTTGCCGACGCCGTCCAGACCCTGCGCAACAAATTCACCCAGGCCACTGAACAGGCCAAAGACCAGGACTTGACATTCAAGGTCGGCCCCATCCAGATGGAATTCGAGGTCCAGTTCCGCGCCGACGCCAAGGCCAAAGGCGGCTTCTCAGCCTGGATCACCACCGGCGATGTCGAAGCCGGGGGCGGGCGCACCAGCACCCACAAGGTCGCCTTCACCCTTACCCCGCACAACGCCGCCCACCCCGGCGGCGACGTGGCCATCAACAGCACCCGCCCCGGCACCGGTGAGGACGCCCCTCCCCCGGCCTTCACCCGTTAGGACACCCTCATCCCCTCTGGGGTGTTGGTTCTGTGTCAGTGACCGGAGTACATGTTGGACACCGCCCAACGCATCACCACCCCACACAGCTGCGGGTCGGGGTACCTCATCGCCCCACGCCTGGTGCTGATCAGCGCCCACCTGGCCCCCGAGATGGGTGGCCAGGTGGAAGTAAGCACCGCTACCGACCACCGGCCCTATACCGGCCAGGTCATCTGGCATGGCACCCCGAAAGGGCACGACGACGCCGCTCTGGTCCACGTCACCGATCACGGCTGGGTCGAGCGTGCGGTGGCCACCATGTGGGGGCGGTTGGTCACCACGACCCCCGGTACCCCGTGTGAGGTGTGGGGGTTTCCCGACTTGGTGCAACGGCCAGGTCGGGCCGCGGAGACCGCACAGTTGGTGGGCACGGTGGCCCCGGGTAGCCACTTCGTCAACCACCGGCACGTGATGGACCTGAGCGCCCACCCGCCCCGCTGGCAACCCCACGAGATCAGGGAGCAGGCCGGGCGGCGGCGTTCGCTGTGGGCGGGCCTGTCCGGGGCCGTGATGCGATGCGGCGACGGTGAGCTGCTGGTGGGTGTGGTGGCCGCCGACCTCGAACACCGCGACCACGCCGCCCTGGAGGTCGTTCCCGCCTACGTGCTGCACCACGACACCGCCTTCCGGGCAATGCTGGCCGAGCACGGCGTGTCCCGGGTGTTGGAGCCGGTCGAGCTCGCCCACCTGGCTCACGAACTCACCACACGCCTGACTCGTCCCGACAGCCAAGTGCGCCGCTGGGCCACCCTGTGGCTCACCGGCAGCGCCACCGCCGACGAACTGAAACTGCTCCAGGACACCAGGGCCCCGTTGCTGGTGGTGGTGGATGGTTCTGTTCGTGTCTAGCGGTTCTGGCTCAGTTTCAGTGGAGCAGTCACACAACGTGACCGTTGGTGGTGATTTGCTGGAATTCACCACACCGCCGGTGCCGGGCCGACAACCTCGAACCTCATGGACAAGGTCTGCTCCTGGCTCACCCAGGCACTGTTCCCCGAAACCGTCGACATCACGGTCACCAACGTGGAGACCACGGAAAACTCGATGTCGATCGAGGCGAGAACGCTCGGCGACGGGGCCCACTGCCCCGGCTGCTCCCACTTCTCGCCGCGCGTTCACGGCACCTACTGGCGCCACCCCGCCGACCTGCCCACCGCAGGGCTGGCGGTGCGGCTGCGGTTGCTCGTGCGCCGGTTCCTGTGCCCGACCACGGAGTGCGCTCGGCGAACCTTCGTTGAGCAGGTACCCGGCCTGACACGCCGCCACAGCCGCTGGACCGAACGACTCAGGACCCTGCTGGCCTCGACCGGGCTGGCCCTGGCCGGACGCGCCGCCGCACGCCTGTTGGGCTCTCACCTGGCCGTCCCCGCCAGCCGCAGCACCATCCTGCGACGGGTCTCCGCGCTGCCTGACCCTGCCCCACCTCAGGTGCGCGTGGTCGGGGTGGACGAGTTCGCCCTGCGTAAGGGGAGTGTCTACGGCACAGTACTGATCAATGTCGAAACCCACCGCCCCGTGGACCTGCTCCCCGAGAAGGAGACACACGGTCGCCGCCTGGCTGCGCCAACACCCGGGCATCAAGGTCCTCTGCCGGGACCGGGCCACTTTCTACGCCGAGGCCGCCGATCAAGGGGCACCCCAAGCGGTGCAGGTCGCCGACTGGTGGCACCTGTGGCACAACCTCGGCCAGGCCGTCGAGCGCTGCGTGTCCGCTCACCGCACCTGCCTGCACTCCACCCCGACACAACCCGAGCAGGAGCCCGATCCCGTCGAGGAGGAGGCGGACCCTGAGGCCGCTCCCGTCTCGCCTTGGCCCACCGGTCACCGGTTCGCCGACCGGGTTCGGGAGACCCACGCCGCTATCCACGATCTGCGGGCCAAGGGTCACAGCATCCGCTCGATCTGCCGCCACCTGGGCATGGGCACCAGCACCGTGGTCCGCTACACCCATGCCAAGAGACCGGAGGAGCTGTTTCGCGGCCAGTGGCAGAACCGGCCCAGCAAGGTGGACCCCTTCAAGCCCTACCTCGATCAACGGTGGGATGAGGGATGCACCAACGCCTGGAAGCTGTTCGAGGAGGTTCGCGAACACGGCTACCCCGGCGGGTACGGGATGGTGCGCGCGTACCTGCACACCAAACGCACCCTCGCCCAACCCGCCGGCTCCAAGCCGCCTCGAACACGCAAGGTGGCGGGATGGATCATGAGCCCGCCCGAAGTAAGAAACTGCCCCCGCGCCCGACCCGGCTCGACACCTACAAGCCGCTGATCGACGCGATGCTGCGCGCGGACCTGGACGCCCACCGCAAGCAGCACCACACCTGTCAAAGGATCTTCGACCGCCTCCTCGACGAACACGAGGCCACCGACCTGTCCTACGGGATCGTGCGCCGCTACGTCGCCGAACGGCGCCCGCAGATCCGCATCGAAGCCGGTCGCGGACCAGTGGAAGCGTTCATCACCCAGACCCACCTCCCCGGCGCAGAGAAGGCAGTGCATCGCGTCTTCCTCTCCTGCGGCCAAGAGGCGTTCTTCGAAGGCCATGCCCACGCGTTCGATGTGCTGGGCGGGGTGCCCTTCGGCAAGATCCGCTACGACAACCTCAAGGCCGCGGTCGCCCGGATTCTGGGGTTCGCCCGCCAACGGGTGGAGACCGAGCGGTGGACGGCGTTTCGCTCCCACTACGGCATCGAGAGCTTCTACTGCCGCCCAGGGATCAAGGGCGCCCACGAGAAGGGCGGAGTGGAGGGCCAGATCGGATGGTTTCGCCGTAACCACTTCGTCCCGGTGCCCGAGGTCGCCTCCCTGGCCGAGCTGAACCAGATGGTGGAGCTCTGGGACGAAGAAGACGAGGCCCGCCGGATCCGCTCGCGCACCCGCACCATTGGTGAGCATTTCGCCATCGAACGTCCGCTGCTCAGCCCGCTGCCCGACGAGCCCTTCGAGACCGGACGCTGCTTCTCGCTACGGGTGGACCGGCACAGCCAGATCAGCGTCCGCACCAACCGCTACTCGGTGCCGGTGCGCCTGATCGGCCGACCGGTGAGGGAGTCCAGGCCCTCCCGAATGCCTCTACTCAGCACTGGTCTGGCCTGCTTCATCCCGATCTGGTGCATCTCGGCGACGACCGCGTCGGCGAGCACGTCGCCGGTGATCAGGGCCCACCGCATCAGGTCGGTTCGGGCCTGGCCGAACTGGGCCAGGACGGTCGACCGTCCCGCCCGTTCCGTCGGCCACGGGTTCTGCTCGATCATGAGGTCTCTCCTCGGAGGGCTGGTGGACTGGTGATGGCCGTCCGCTCGGCTCAGAGGTGTGCCCACAGGGTCCGGCCTGGGGCACGGGGTGGGGCCGTGGTCTCCGGGCCTGTGACGGCCCGGTGACGGTCGTGCGGCTGAATCCGGTCTCCTCGACGATCGGCAGTACGAACAGGCCGATGGTGGCCAGGTACATCGGGGGGCCGACGGCGTTGGCGGTACCGCTGCCGACGACCACCCACCAGGGGTTCCTGGGTCTGGACGGGCGGGGGCGGCAGCACTCATGCGGTCTCCGTCAGTTGTGAGGTGGTCGTGCGGGCGACGGTCAGGAGGCGGGGAAGGAGACCTTGGTCAGTTGTTCCGAGGCCCGCCAGACGCGCGCGGCCTCCTCCTCGCCGCGCAGCGGCGGGTACAGCCGCTGTTCGGACGGCGGACCGCCCAGCCTCCCGAAACCGCTGGGGCTGTAGAGCGCTCCCTGCTTGGCGTCAGGGTCGGTCGCGGCCATCAGCGCGGGCAGCTTCGCCGTCTCGACTGTGCCCGCCAGGATCCCGCGGGCCGACAGGGCGCGGATCCGGCGGATGTAGGGGGTGTCCTCGCTGCGGCCGATCTCGGGGCGGGCGGCCAGGAGGTTGGTCGGAGCCACCCCGGGGTGGGACAGGTTGCTGGTGATGCCCCACCCGTGAGCCTTGCTGCGCCGTTCCAGTTCGAGGCCGAAGAGCCCGAACGCGATCTTGGACTGGCCGTAGGCGCGCATCACGTGGTAGGAGCGCTCCCAGTTCAGGTCGTCCCAGTTGATGGCGCCACGGCGCGCGGCGATGCTGATCTGCGAGGTCACCCGTGCCCGGCCGGCGCGCAGCAGCGGGAGGAGGCGGCCCACCAGGGCGAAGTGGCCGAGATGGTTGGTGCCGAACTGGATCTCGTAACCGTCGGCCGTGGTCTGCCGGTTCGGTGGCCTCATCACGCCGGCGTTGTTGATCAAAAGGTGGATCGGCCTGCCCTCCTCACGCAGGGCGTCGCCCAGGGCCGCGACCGAGTCGAGGGAGGACAGGTCGAGGCTGCGCAGCGAGACGTCCGCGCCGGGTGCCGCGTGCCGGATCTTGGCGATCGCGGCCTCGCCCTTGCGCAGGTTGCGCACGGGGATGATCACCTCGGCGCCCGCTTCGGCCAGCCGCCTGGCTATCCCCAGCCCCATCCCGTCGCTCGCGCCGGTGACGACGGCGCGTTTTCCGGTCAGATCCGGCACGGTGATGTCGATGGGTCCACGTGGCATGGTCCTGCTCCTTCATCTGGTGGCTGTGGCTGCGCCGGCGTGCTCTCGTCGCCGGGGAGACGCGGAACCCTCCGACCGCGCGGGTGGCTCCGGTGCGGGCGACCGCGATGCCGAGACCGTCGAAGGCGTCGATCGCGGTCGCCCACCATCGGTCCGGGGCGGTCGGCGACGACACGCCCCCGTGCCTCCCCTGGTCCCGCTCGGGCCTTGGCGTCAATCCTCGTTGGACGGCACGGACCTATCCAGGACCTCCCGATCACAGGCTCGCCAGGCCGCCCCGGCGCTCCGTATCGGGAGATCGGCGGGTCGTGGCCACTCCCGTCCGCAAGCGGTAGACAAGGCAGCGCAAACGAGGCAGCACTCGAAAGGGGCGTCGTGATCGATCGCACCGGGCTGGCGGAGTTCCTCAGCGACCGGCGTCAGGCACTGCAACCGGAGGACGTCGGCCTGCCGCGCGGGCAGCATCGCAGGACCGACGGGCTGCGGCGCAAGGAGTTCCAGCGGGGGTGGGACGACCAGGAGATCGGGATACGTCCCCACGAGGTCAAGCACTTCGTCCACCCCGAGGTCGGCGCGCTGGAGCTGAACTGCCAGCGGCTGGTCGACCCCGGCCAGGCCCACCATCTGAGGGTCTACACCGCCCTCCCCGGCACCGAGGGCTACGAGAAGCTCCAGGTGCTGTCGGTCATCGGCGCTCAGACACTCCGCTGACCCGGGACCGGAGGTGTCCGTGCGCCCGCGGTGTGGAGCGGCGGCACGGTGAGACGCGTAACCCCCGGGCTCCGGCATGAGACGAACGCCTGAGTGAGGGCGAGCCGCCCGCCCGGGGCCCGGCCGGTTTCGATAGGGGCACCACGACCGCCCGGCGATACGTGCGCGGGCCCACCGGCCTGTCCGGCGCGGAGGGCTGACGACTCGTCGTCATGAGGTGTGTCGAGCATGATCCAGTGGTCCCGCTCAGGGTCGTGGAGCACCTCGATCTCGAAGCGGGTCCACCCGTAGGTCGGGTGGTGCATCTGTTTGATCGCGGACCTCGAAGCGCTGACCTCCCCCTCCTCCCAACGGTCGCGGAAACTCTGGCTGGTCGCGGTGAGTCCGGCGAGCAGGGCACGGAGGTAGGCGTCGTCGGGGTGCCGGCTCAGCGCGATACGGAGTTCAGCGGCCGCGACGCGCAGGGACCGCTCCGAACCGTCGCCTCCGAGCAGGTGCGCGAGTACGTCGGTCGTGAAACGGTGAGGCCCACGGCGGCGCCCGGCCAAACTCCACGGCGGCAAGGCCTACCACTCCGGAGAGCGGTGCCGCTGGCTGCACGAACGTGGCATCGGGGTGCGCATCGCCCCGGAATCGAGTCCTCCCAACGCCTGGGGCGACACCGGTACAAGGTCGAGAGCTCCATCACCTGGCTGGGCTCCTACCGAAGGTTGAACATGCGGGAGCGCAAGGCCTCCACCTTCCTGGCCATGCTCGATATCGCCTGCGTCCTCATCTACTACAAGCACCTGACCAAGCATGCTGACGGCTTTTGAGATGAGCTCTCAGCAGAGCACCACCATCGAGCACACGCCGCCCTGCTGCCTACCCGGTCAACTCCACCGGATCTCGGACAAGCTCCCCAACGGTTCCCGCTCTCCCAACGCCTCGGAAACCACCAGCGTCTCCGCCTGGCGCAACCCGGCCGGGAACCGCAGATGCACGCGCTCCTCGATCTCGCTCAGCATCACCTGGAAGACGTGGAACTCATCCAACTCCAAAGCCTCGATCTGGTTGAGGTTCTGTGTCAGCACGAATGCCGTGCTCTTGAGCTCGCCCTGCTCACAGAAGACGATGACCTTCCAGTACTCACGCGGGATCTGCACCCCCCGGTACAGCCGGTCGTCATCTTGGAAGACCGGCCCGCCGAACACACTCACCCTGAGGTCGTCGACCTCCACCTCAGCGAACACCGCGTCCTCAAGCCGCCCCCACAGCCCGCCCTTGCTGCTCTGGTTGAAGTCCTCGATCTGCGGCATGATGTTGGTGTAGTAGAACGAATCCACATTGGCCTTTTTGGCCTCGGCCGGACCATCCCAGAGCAGGTCAGCTCTGCGGGCGATATGCCCCCTGTCGAGCCGGTTGGCCTTGTACACCTCGTTGCCGACCTGGACCCCATCCGGGAGCCGCTCATCTTTGACGAAGGGAATGCCGCTGCGGCTGAGCCGCTTGAGTGAGCCGCCGTCGATGTTCCAGGCCACCCAGCGGGCGAAGCGGCGCGATGTGCTCAACGCCAGCGAGAAATGCGTGTAGGGGATGATCTCCGACCCGTCCAGTCGGACCGCATCGCCATCGATGGTGGGGGTCAGCTGCGGGGTCTCAACCCGTTGGCCCAGGAAGCGGGGGTCGTACCCCGCCAGGACCTCCACCTCTTCGGTCGTGGGCGGCTGCAGGCTGATCTGAAGCTTTTCGAAGACCGAGCTCGCCAGGCAGGCCAGTGCGTGCTCGTCCGGGTTGCCCGGGCCCTCGCCGGCGAAGTGCAGGCCCGCCAGGACCGTGCCCGGCCGGCCGTCGGCGGAGGCGAACATCCACACCGCACCGGAGTCGCCTCCGCGGCTGACTTCCCCGTCATGAGGCAGGTGGGCCGGGTCCAGGCCGATCTCGAAGCAGCCGATGATCTGCTCACCCACATCCCCGCCGTAGGCAAGCTTGACGAGGGTGTCGATACGCCGGACCACGCCGTGTGTGATGCCGGTGGTGCGGCCGCTCTTGATGACCTTGTCCCCGAGCCCGGGCTCGCCCAACTCCTGCGGGACGACGTCGAGCTCGGCGAGCTGCGGGATGGACTGGCGGCCCTCGACCGTGGCCACCGCGCAGTCGCCCGCCACCCCCAGGTGGGAGCGCTTCAGCGTACCCAAGCGGTTGTGGGCGGTGCGGTTGTCATCGTGAGGGCCGGGCTGGACGATGTCCTCGCCCAGGTCGCCGTCGGGGCCGTGCAGCACGTGCCAGTTGCTCAGGATGTAGGGGGTGGCGTCGTGCTGGTCGAAGACCATACAGCCGATCGTGCCCGCTGAGACGTTGACGTGTCCGACGCTCACACCCGGCTGGATCGGGTCCAGGCGCCTCTTGCGCAGCGGGCTCTGCGCTTGGGCCACGACCCTGAACTGCGACTCGTAGCTGCGCTCGATCACGTCGGTGGGCACCTCGACGCCGTCCACCACCACCGACTCCGGCAGCATCGTGGTTCCCAGGGCCTCCAGGGCTTCGGGTTGGGCCTTGTGATCGACGGTGAACTGGAGTGCGATCTCCCCTTGTTGCCGGCCGTCCTTTTCCTTGTAGCCGATACCGACGGACGAGACGTTGGGGTCCCGCAAATAGTCTGCCCCGCGGGTGCGTACGAACGTGCGCAAGGAGGTGAGGAGTTCGCTCTGCCCGGAGCTGGTGTCCTTGGAGGAGGCGTTCTGCTTCTCGGTGGCCATGGAAAAGTTCTCCCTCTTCTCCCCGCGGAACCGATATCTTACGTTGCTCGGTCATGGAAAGCGGGATGGGCGGGGTTTACCGCTGTCGGGCCCGCACCGTGCATTCCGCACGCGGCATACATTTGGGTCCGGCGTCAGTAATGAGCGGTAGACCTTGTCACAACGAACCGCTGCAGACACGGCTCACACTGCGTGTGGTGACGGCTGAGGTCCCCCATGGCCTCCACCCTCGTAGGAGGGTGGGACGAGCTTCTGGCACATGCCGTCGCCCCGTCCGCGTTCTTCGCTCTGGATGGGTGCTGACCTGCACCGGGTTCTTCCCGTTGGTCCTGCTGGGTAATCATCTCCGCCGGGTCGATGTCAGCGGTGATCACCGCCGTGGTGTCCTACTCCCACACCTAGATCGCCTGGTGTCACGGGGAACCAGAGGGGATCGTGACCCTCTTCCTCGGCGTCGGCGGACGGCATGAGCGCCGTCTCCTCCAGGGCCCCGCTCGGCGACGTCCGTCATGGCCGCAAGGGCGGACGTATCCCCGGACGCTGTTGGTTACCGGATCCGGCACTTCTTTGGCGGCTGACGTCACGGTGGCCACCACCGCAGCATCCGTACGCCCACCATCGCATCCGCGGGTCAAGCGGTTTCACCAACCAGACGTGACACTGTTCTCGGTTCTCAAAAACATATATAAAAGCAAAACAATAGTTTCCACCAAGGACGCATATTATTGGGCAATTGGCTTGAGTGGTCCACCGAAGGTCGTTACGATTGGACCAGGGATCAGTGAGGGCCGCCAGCCCTCATGACCTGGAAGTCGGTAGTGTCTTTACGTTTCCATGGCCTTGAGATCAGCAGCCGTCCCTGGGGGAGACGATGGAAACCACCCTGATCGTCGCTGCCCTGCTCAGCATTCTGATTCTACTGACCTCCTGGGCCGTCATCCCAGAAATATTTCAGGAAACTGGCAGAAAGAGTTTTGTCGCCCTGACCATCCCGCCGGTTTGGATAGTGTCATTTGCCCTCGCTTTGCTGTTGTGGCCCGTACCCGGGGTATGGGCCGGACGTTTCCTCGTTGGCGGCCTGCTGGTGGCAGCATTTCTCCTCTTATTGGGAGTATCGGAAGCCTTCGGTCGGCGTTGCCTGCGTATCTCTGCCTTCTTCATATTCGCGGTGGGTGGCTTGTGGGTATTTTGGCCGTCGTGGCCCAGGGGAGATCCCACATGGCTCGATGGAACCCCTCAAGGGGGTTGGGCCGCCGCCACATTGATCACACTCGCCTTGGGTTATCTGTGGCTGGAACGCATCGCGTCAAAGGGGCCAAACGTACATGTCGCCGAAACGGACGCCGAAGACAACGAAGCAACCAAGTTGGTTCTCAACGAACTACGATTACTGCTTCCGGCGATCGAGGTGGTCACGCCCGCGTGGAAACCAGGAGGAGAACCGGGAGAAGCCGTCGCGACCATCGTCGAGAGCAGTGACATCAAGGGCAACAAACTGGTCTCGGCCTTGACCAGACTGTTCGCCAGGATAGTGATCATACCGTCCTACACGGTGCGTGTGCGGGCGCACGAAAGTACCGAACCCGGGCCGGACAAGGACACACCGGCATCGAGCAGGGAGCGCCTGATATCGGTTACCGTCGATGTGTACGAGAACATCACCGGCAAGAGCGAACACCAGATCACGCTGCCGCCCCTTCGTGCGGACTCGGCAGCCACACGGGTAGCAGGTTTCGTTGCTTCCCGTATCTTTCTGAACGATCCATCGACCCGCGAGTGGGCCAGGGCGAGGTTCGACGGCGAGGATCTATCTGCCTACCTGACCGTGAAGTCTCCCTTCAGCTGCTGGAGGTGTCGAGACGGCGAAGATCGCGACTACGCTCACGACTACGATCCGATCCGTGAAGAACGCCGCAGGTGCATTGAGCGCCTCGAAAGAGTCGCGTCCTCACGGCGTGTCGCGGGTGTGGTCCGCTATGAACTGGCATCTCTGTACGAGCTTGAGGGAGAACACGTCAAGGCATTACGCCTGCACGCCCTGAACCGTGCTCAGTTCCGGCAGGAGCCGTTCGAACGGAGCCAGTACCGCATGGTGGTTCTACTCAAAATGATCGCGAACTACGATTTTGCGAACGTGTGGGAGAGGACGACAGAGGCGGATCGGCAGGATATTTTCCACGCCCTCAGGAGGGCAGGAATCTATCCGATGGAAGGGACATTGCCTGTGCCTGTGTCGAACTCCACTGCTGAGTTCCCCAACGAACAGGAGTTCGTCGCGGATCCCGGGGGTGATCCATCCGGAGATCATGTGCGTCGGATTCGGCTGGTGCTGCTGCATGTTGCGAGATCAGAAGCCCTTGGAGCCGAGAAACATCAATCTTGGCCGAAAATGGTTTATGAGGGCATACTCAACAAGGAAAGGAGGCGGCACGGGACACTCAATGCCGAGAGCTACCACAACGAAAAAATGGTGGCCAGGAACAAGATCATGAGACGAAGCATCGAGGTACTGAAGCAGGGCATAGACGCGCGCATCGATCTGGCGCTCGGCCGCGTTCCGGAGCCGTGCGGATCTGCAGCCAAAGAGCTCTGGAAGAAGCCACCACCGCAAGGAAACGAGCTGTACAACCAAGCATGCCTGTGTGCTGTACGGGAAGTCGAACCGTTCTGCGACAGCGGTGTGACCATGACCGGGGACAAGGAGGCCGCGATCTCCAAAGTGGTGGACGTCATGCGCGATGCCCTGCACCCCTCGGTGTGTGAACACTATCGTCCTTCCGAGCTCTTGATAGTCGACCCCGATCTACGTTGCCTCCGGGGAAGTTCCAAGTTCGACAAGCTCGTTGAGGAACAGCTTCGCCGCGACTGGGGAGTCGCCAAGCCGGACACCTGCCCCGAGCCTGGCGACCGGCTCATGGATGACTGGGTGATTCAGCGGATACACCACGCGTGGCCCGGCGAAGGTGTACGGGACTGCTCAGCTTGAACTCGTGGTGTCCGATGGCGTGAGCGTGCCGGGTTCCATGGCCAGGCCGATGGGCAGGAGACAGCCGTCGACCAGATACCGCTTGAGCAGCGGCCAGACCCCCCGGCCGGATCCAACAGCTTGACCCGTGTGAGCGTCCACCCCTGGGACTCATCGCTCCAGCCGCGCGCAGGCGGACCGCTCCCGAGTTCCCTTCCCAGGCGCTCCCGCTGTCCCGATCTCAGCCGTTCGGCCGAGACCGGGCCCTTCGAGCGCAGCGCGTCCGTGCCGCCCTGTTCCCACACGCGCCACCGGCGTCGCACCGACCCCGGCGTCACCCGCAGCTCCCTCGTGGTGGCCTCGGTCTTCTCACCGCGCGCGAACCGCCCAGCCGCCTCCAAACGCGGCCGCTCCCGCTGTACCTGCTCTCTGGGCGTCAATCCGCCCCCTTGCGCGTATCTCCTAGGTCCTCGATACCGCGAGGATCACGACACGTCACCAGCCGGCGGACACCACGAGTTCAGGCTGAGTACCAGCAAGTCGTCAGATCACGTGCTGTTCCCGACGCACCAGCGTGTGGGAGCCTCGATGCCCCACCGTCAGCTGATCCGCCACGTGTAGGCGTAGGGCTGGGGAAAGCGGGTGATGCGATGAGCCCGAACGGTGATCATCACCTCTCCTGGGGGAAGGTCGGTCCACACCACCTGCTCGATGTTGTTCGAGCGGTCGAAACCCTCCGAGGTACCCATGTTCCCGTGCCGTTCCTCGCCGTCGGAGGACCGCACGATCAGGTCGAGGTCGTTCTGCAAGGCGGCGCCCGGCGGGTCGGTCCACACCAGTGTGGCCCTGAGCGAGGTACCGCCGTTGGTGGCGGGCCGGGGCACCCGGATCGTGACGGTGTGCTCCTCTCCCTGCTCCAGCGGCTGCCCCTGCTCGCATCCGGCACTGGCATCGGCGCCCGGGATGATGATCGAGTCCGCGAGGTTGACACGTCCGAAGCCGGAGTTGTTGTTGGGAGAAGTCCCGCTCTCGGAAGGCGAGTACTGTCCGGCCAGCTCCGCGGCACCGTTGATGAGCAGTGCCTTGATCAGCGCCGCGCTGGGATCGGTGACGCCGTTCTTCACCAGGGTCTCGCGCAGGACGGCGACACACCCGGCGACGAGCGGGGTGGCCATGCTCGTACCGCTGCTGAAGAACAGTTTCGGGTCCCTGGACGAACCGAATGTCCCATCCACTCTGGTAACAGCGCGTGAAAGCGCCGAAAGGATACACGTCCCCGGTGCCACGACGTCAGGCTTGATCCGTCCCTCCTTCGTCGGCCCACGACTACTGAAGGCCGCCAGCCCTGCGGGGGAATCGGCCTGCTGGTCGGACTTGAGCGGGTCAGCGGGAAAATCGGCAGGCCAGAAATCGCCGTATTTCGGCTGGAAATTCGGGCGGTCGCTCTCGCTGGCACCCACCGTGATGCAGTTCTTGGCCGCTGCCTGTGATCCGATCGAACCGGCGTCGACGACCCCGTTCGCGTTGAGATCATTTCCGCTGTTTCCAGCGGCGAAACAGATCACCATATCGGGATGGTTCCACACGAATTCATCGATCTCGTGCGCGCTCGCGTTGTAGGGCCTCCCCGGCGTGCTGTCACCCCAGGAGTTCGTGTGGATCCGGGCACCGTCGTCGCGGTAAGGCGGCAGGAACAGGTCGTTCAGGTCGGCGGGGATGCCGACGAGTCCAACACGCCCCAGGAAATCCGAACCCCACAGGGACTGCAGAACCAGCCTGGCCTCCGGCGCGGTCCCCCGGATACTTCCGCCCATCGTGGCGGATTCGCAGTCTCCCAGGACCGATCCCGCCACGTGCGTGCCGTGCCCCTGCGGATCGTCGGATTTGTTCTGCTGTGGACGCCCCAGGGCGTACAGTTTGGCCACCCTCCCGTGGAACGCCGGATGCGCGTCCGTGGTGGACCCCTTGTCGAATCCGGTATCAGCGACCGCGACGACCTCTCCCTCGCCCTTGTAAGGCGTTCCGTCGATGCTGACGTCGGCTTCGAGGATCTTGGACGCCACATTGTTGAACAGTTTCCACTGGGGAACCTCCTCGATGTTGCGGACTTCGTCGAGGGCCGCGAGGTCACCGAGCTTCCCCTCCTCGACCGTGATCCGTACCTTGTGGTTTCCCAACCGAAGATCGCTCGCGTCCTGGTGGGAAACGGCAGCTATGTGCTCTCTGACCCCCTCCGTTCCGGGGCTGACGTCCTGGTGGAGGACCACATCGACTTCCCGGAGGGTGTTGGAGGGCGGCACGAAAACCGAAGCCAACGATTCCGTGAATACAGGTTCGGCCGCTTCGGGGCGCAGCGATGGCGGAATCTTCAGCCCTGGAAAGTAGACATCGGCCCACACCACGAACGGCAGGGCGCGGATCTCCCCCAGGCCACTGGGCTGGTAGCCGCACATATACGTGTTATCGGGAACATATTCGTGAATTTCGGCACCCAGCGCGGCCAGTTGCGACCTCTGTTCCTCGGACAGAGGCTCCTGCGCCTGAACCAATACGTAGTTGGACTGGGAGGCGTCGGGGGCCTCCCGGGAGGCCAGGCCGACCTGCTCGGCCTGGGCCACAGGGTCGAAGGAGAATCCGTTGATTTCTATGCGTGCCATGAGCGTTTTCTGCCCGGAGCTCGAAGGGATGAAACGCGACGACGGCGGGTGATCTGATTTAGTTTCTACCGAAAGAAGACGTCGGCCTTTGGACAGAAGGCGAGTCGGGGTGAATATCTGCCCCCGGAGACAGGCCTGGAGCCCGAATTGGAGACAAGGGTGCCTTTTGTTCGTTTTTTCGTAGCTGAAGGTCGCGGATCGTGCTGGTCATCTCACCCGTTCGTTGCGGGCACTGGAAGCGGGCCGTAATGGCCGCCGCATCGGGTTACCACGCCGCCGATGCCGGGCGCGGCGCCCGATGGTGCCCCTGAGCTCAACTCCGTGGAGATGCTGTGGCCGGCCATCAGGACACGTGAGCCGGCCAACGTGGCCGGTGACCACCCGGCCGACGTCGCCGATGCCGCCGAGCGCGGTATCGACCGGGTCTGCGAAGATGACCGGTTCCCATGGTCCTTCCTGGCCCACGCCGGGCTGGAGATCCACCCTTCACCCCCACACAACTAACGAAAAACTCAGTAGTGGACCTTTGATCCGATGTTCGACCCTCGCCGACAACGAGAAAACACCAGTCCAGAGACTGGTACAACCGGCTCATCGCCCGGGGCGAACAGAGCCGTACAGCTCCTGGTGTGCTCGGCGATCCGGCTACCGCGCTGGAACGGGACTACTCACCGGGACCGGGGTGCCGCACAGGAGAGCGGCGGTGGCCAAGGCCGCGATTACCGGTTCCGAGCGGCTGGACAGAAGCGTCTACATGCTCGCTGTCGCGCGGCAAGGCCAGCTTGTCGGCGCCGCGCGCGTGGCCGTGGACGAGCGGCCCCACAGAGCACAGGTCGGTTTCGCCCTGCGACCGAACCTGTGGGGGCAGGGGTTCGGTAGCGAACTCGTCGAACTCCTGCTCCGGCTCGGCTTCGACGAGCTGGGGCTCAAGAGGATATGGTGCGCCCGCTCTCCAAAGAACCAGGCCTTCGAACACGTCAACTCCACGTATGAGAGGGAGCATTTCAAATGTGGGGGACGACAGGTCACGCTTTCAACGTCAGGAACAACGAAGGCCACGTCGTGTTCCTTGACGCACAACGAGGCGTCGCCGACCATGCCGACAGGTGGCGCTACTACTATCTCATCAGGGGGAACTAGGTGTCGAAAGCAGATCGAGAAATCGCCCTCGCCAAGGCCGAGGAATTTCTTGAGTCAGAATCAAGAGAATGGAAGCACAATGATGTGAAGGTCATGCGCGAGGAGGCATTTCAACATGAAGGGCATCTCATTGCCCCCTACAACACCGTTTCTTACCTGAAGACAGGGAAGGTGGAGGATGGCCTCGTGGGAAATGTCCCCATCCAGGTCGACCTGGAGAACGGAGCGTGCGATTTCATCGACATCATGAAGGTCCTGGACTACAGGGACATGGGGTACTCGATTTAGGACTCATCTCAGAATCCATCAGCATGCTTGGTCAGGTGTTTATAGCAGATGAGCATGCAGGCGATGCCGAGCATGGTAGGGAAAGTGGAGGCCTTGCGCTCCCAGCGCACGTTCAGCCTTCGGCAAGAGCCCGGCCAGGCGATCGAGCGATCGACCTTGTACCGGTACCGTCCCAGTCGTGGGAGGGCTCGATGCCGGAACGGGCCAGGCACACACCGATGCCGCGTTCGCGCAGCCACCAGCGCTGGTTTCGGAAGTGGTCGGCCTTGTCACCGTGGAGCATGCCTGGACGCCGCCTGCGGGGCATCGTCGCGACCGCACCGCGGGGATACCCCATCCCAGGGTGGGAACAGGATACGTTTTCAATGCCATCAATGATCATGGACGTGTGGTCTTCTTGGACGGACGGTTTAGGATAGCGGGCCATGTGGCAAACTGGCACTACTATATTTTAATAAGGACACATACACCGTGATGAAAAGAGAAGAAGCCGTCGATCTCGCCAGGGAATTCTTTGAGGATGCGATCAGCAAGTCAATCATTCAAAAAGGAATAATCTCCGAGCGAGACATTTTCTGCCACGAGAACTACGTCATCGTACCCTGGGATTCTGCCGCCTTCCTCAAAGAGGGAAAGTGGGAGGAGCGCATGATCGGCAATGTGCCCATCGAGGTCGACAGGAAAACTGGGAGGTGTAAATTCATGGGGATCGGGCGAGTAATGGGGTACCGAGAGCTTGGCTTCCCTGTTTAATGCAATTCTGGACCCTGAGAGGAATTAAATGATGTACGTCAAGGTTGTGTGGTTTCATGAATCTTCCGATGAACCTGTACTTTATTTCAGCGAGATTGATGACGACAGATGCGAAACCCGGAAGGTTCAAGTATATCGAGACGGGAGGCCCGAGTGGGCGAGTGAAGATTTCGAGACCGCGACCGTCGGCCTCGCAGAAATACCGTTCCCCCCATTGGAAGAAATTTCTAGCAAGGCAGAATTTATTGCCGAGGAGATCGCCCCTGAAGAGTTTGATCGCGCTTGGATTGAGGCCCGCTCGGGTTCTTGATGTTCAACCGAATCTGGGCCATGGCGGTGGCTAAACACAGGTATCAGAGTATGCGGGGGTGGTGATGGTCGAGCAAGCTGTTCGCTTGACTGACACGTGTGAGGAGTGCGGTGGCGCTCGGGAAGGCTGGGTGGTTCAACTGGCTAAAAACGACAAGCTCCGTTGGGAGATCGAGTGGGAGTGCCCCGGAACCCAGGTCTCGCACCAATGGGTATGGGGTCCTGCCCCTGCCCATGTGCGTGCCTTGTTGATTGAGCGGCATGGCGTGGAGTGCTTGAAGGTTGTGGGGGAGGTGCAAAGAAAAGGTGTGCTACTAAAGGTTTTCAGGGAAGTTTTTGGCACATCCATCAGCGAGGCCAAGGAATTTGGTCAGAACGTGACTTCCTCTGGATATGAGGGAACGCGCGTGGAGGTCGACCTTCTAGCCAAGCTTCTTAGTGATAGAGGGGTAGAAGTCGAGATGGGGCCTGGATTGTGTGGGTGATCCTTAGAGCTCATCTCAGAATCCATCAGCATGCTTGGTCAGGTGTTTATAGCAGATGAGCATGCAGGCGATGCCGAGCATGGTAGGGAAAGTGGAGGCCTTGCGCTCCCAGCGCACGTTCAGCCTTCGGCAAGAGCCCGGCCAGGCGATCGAGCACTCGACCTTGTACCGGTACCGTCCCAGTCGTGGGAGGACTCGATGCCGGAACGGGCCAGGCACGCACCGATGCCGCGTTCGCGCAGCCACCAGCGCTGGTTTCGGAAGTGGTCGGCCTTGTCACCGTGGAGCATGCCTGGACGCCGCCTGCGGGGCATCGTCGCGACCGCACCGCGGGGATACCCCATCCTAGGAATGGGAGTGCTTCGCCGTCGTTGACGTTGGCCGCGGAGATCGCGCGGATCAGCGGCAACCCTTGGTTGTCGCACAGCAGGTGGAGCTTGGAGCCGAGTTTGCCTTGGTCAGCGGGGTTTGGCCCCGTGTCCTCCTTCTCTCTCGCGCGGATCGAGGGGGAGTCGGCGGTGGCGCGGGACCGGTCCAACAGGGCGCCTCTGCCCAACTCGTCAAGGACGGCCTGGTAGATCGTGGGCCGCAGGCCCGTCTGGGCCCAGGTCTGAGACCAGCGGTGCGCGGTAGCGCGTGCGGTTCCGAACAAGCCGTCGGCCTTCTCCCTACAGCAGTCCGAGGCCTGGACGAACAGCACCGTGGTCAACACGGCTCTGGGGTCCGCACGGGGCCGGCCGGTTTTCGGTGCGGGAGGCAGTAGGGTCTGGACGATCTTCAGAGCCCGTCGGGCAACACATCACGCACAGCACGTGCTCATGCCAGGCGCGGGGCTCGCCGCCTTCCGCGCCACCTGCGGCAACACCGGTGGCAGGTGGAGCGAACCATGGCCTGGCTGTCCGGATGCCGCCGCCCGCACCGCCGCTACGAGCGCAAAGCCGACCGCTTCCTGGCCTTCGCCGGCATCGCCTGCACACTGATCCGCTACCGCCGACCCACCAGAGGAGATGAGCTCTGAGCCGGCGGAAAGGGCTGGGCGGCCCGACCCGTGTGGGCCTACGATCGGCGCCATGGCCACTCGACTTGTCCAGATCGCGATGAACGCCCAGGATGACGCCGCGCTCGGCCGTTTCTGGGCACAGGCACTCGGTTGGCAGGCCTCCAGCGAGGGGCCCGGCGTCACCAACCTCGAACCTGAGGGCTTCTCCTACCCCGATCCCATCGCACTCTGTGTCGACGTGCTTCGCGTTCCCGAACCCAAAACGGTGCGGAACCGCGTGCGCGTGGACCTCGCCACCACATCCACGACCCATCTGGCTGAGCTGGTCGCGCGATTGAAGGATCTCGGCGCGACCCCCGCCGACCGGGGGCAGGCAGATGTCCCTTGGGCCGCCTTGGCCGACCCCGAGGGCAACGAGTTCCGCGTGCTGGAGCCCCGAGCGCTCTACCGGGACACCGGCCCGATGGCCGCAGTGCTGCTCGACTGCGCCAATCCACGGGCCATGGCCCGTTTCTGGAGCGATGCGACGGACTGGACCGTGCACGAGGTGACAGACGAACACGCGCTCCTGCGTTCCTCGGAGAAGGTCGGCCCGTACCTGGAGTTCGTCCGCTCCGTCGAGGTGAAGACCGTGAAGAACCGCACCCACCTCGACCTGAGGCCCTACCCCGATGACGACCAGGCGGCGGAGGCGGACCGGCTGCGGTCCCTCGGTGCCACCGACGTCGACCTGGGGCAGGGTGACGTGCCGTGGACGGTTCTGGCCGACCCCGAGGGCAACGAGTTCTGTGTCCTCACCCCGGGCTGAGGGCGAACCCGGTCGACCCTCCTGCCTCCCGCGTACCTAACCACTCAGGTCAGTACGACCAGGCCCCGGCCTCCCCCACCTCCGGCCCAAGTCTCATCCTGAGGATCAGAGAAGACGAGTGCCGGGAGGCGGCCCCGGCACGCGCGGTAGCCTCCTTCGCACCCGGAACGAAACGTCTCAGGGGCCTGCCCTGAGCTGCGCTGACTGGGCTGTTGACCAGTCAGGCTGGACGCTGCGGCGCTCTGGAACCATGAAGCCGTTCGGTGGCCGTGCTCGTGTAGGGCGGGCCGACCGGGACGGCGAAAACCTGGCAAGTACGCTGCTTGGCGGGGAAGACCGCGGATTTCACGGCGATGGATTTTCTGCTCGATCGCACTCTCGCGGCGTGCGACCGCGATCCCGGCGAACAGTGAGGTGGACGGCCATGGACAAGCCGCGTGGGAAAGACTCGTTCTCGTTGCTGTACAGGACGGGGTTCCGCATCAACTACGCGCTCCTGCAGGTGATGGGCCCGGCGGACCAGACCCCCGCAAACGATCCGCGGCTCCGCGCGAAGAAGGAATACGAGCGCCGGCGAGAAGTCCACCGTGCGTGGAAGACGCACCAGCGGTCCGAGTAGCACGACCTTGCACGAGGCGTTCACCGACGCCAAGCCCCTTGCGATCAGCAGGGGACGCCCGGGCCACCCGCAGCAGATTGGACCTGTGTCCTCGGGCGGGTGGGGTCATCAGCGTCTCGAAAGCGCACACGATCTGCCCGAGGCCGCTCTGTCGCCCCGAGGCGGAGAGTGATGCGGGCCCTGACGGCCTCACCCTTTTCTGATGCCCGATGGGAGTGACGGGAAGCGATCCCGGCACACACCAGAGTCTCCATCACACTCGGCACGAAACACTCTCAGTTGACCGAAGTCCGACACTTGGGCAGGCGTCGAGCCAGACTTTCCCGCCATCTTTCCACAAACTCCCCCAGGGCCTTATCCCCTGCTCCAGGATCTAGATGCGAAGGCATCCCGCCTTCTGGATATATCAAATCCCCCATGTCCTCGGGATAGCCGGAGTCGGCTCAAGCGGAGCCCAAAAGCCTGAGCTGCGTCCGGCATGGGGAGATAGTGATCCGTTGGCGCCACACTGCAGTTGTGGACGAGTACCGGCGCGTCCCCCGCCCTCACATGGTGCGTGTGGAGGTCCTGGACGGTGAGGTTGTGGACCCGTTCCGGCTCGGTCCGGACCCGCATGCCGGCGACCTGGACCAAGGTGTCCTCGGAGGAGAGGAACCACATCCCGGGGACGAGGTCGGCGGCGTCGACCCACTCGCCCAGAAGGGGTGACCGTCGGTCGCGGTGATCGCGTCGCCCAGCACCGCCGGCCCCGGGCGCGACGGACCGTCCGGCAGGCCTCCCACGTCCAGGGTGTGGGCGTCGATCTGCGTGGCGGTGTGGACGGTGACCTCGACCAGGGTCTTGGCACCCTCGCCCACGATGGTGGTCAGGACCGTACGCGGCCACCCGATGGGTGTCGTATGAGGCGTTCACCCGCCCGCTGGATGTGATCGGGCTTCCCCGAACAGCACGAACGTCACTGCCCACCAAGGATGAAACCGCCCTGCCGCCGTACGCGTTCTCGGGGACGTTCTCCGGCATCCGGGCCGAATACGTGGGCCCGCCCCGCGCGCTCTCCGCCCACTCTCCGACCGCACGGGCCCGCCCGGGGCGGGTAGGGCAGGCCAGGCGGTGCGAGGGGCCGGGGAACGCGCGACCGAACCCCGTTCAAGGTTCGCGCAAGGAACACGCAAGGCCCCGCTGGAAGATTGCTCCATGCTCGCGAACAGGCGGTAGACCACGGCGTCCCCTGCGCCCGTCCACACGGCCGCAGGTCACGTGGAGAAAGTAAGGAGTTGCCCTGATGGAGGCCATCCCCCCGGCGCGCTTCGGCGCCCACCACCTCCGACCCGCCTCAGGACGCCCGGGGGTCGCGCACGCCGAGGACGGTCGGCGGCGTCACCGGGCCAGCAGGGACACCGCGGCCTCGACCGCGGCCAGCTGGCGGTCCGGACGGTCGCCCTCGGACAGCCTCGCGCACCCCGCCCACAGCCCGTCGACGGCCACCAGGAGCAGCTCGGCGACGGCCTCCGGGTCCTTCACGGAGGTCAGCTCACCCTCGTCGTGCGCGTGCTCCAGGGCCCGCAGGAATCCGGCGCGGAGCCTGTCGTCCAGCACCGAGAGCATCTCCCCGAACGCGGGATCGACCGCGGCGCGCGCATAGAGGACGCTCCAGGCCCGCACCTGGGCCAGCCTCCGTTCGTCAGTGGGCAGCAGATCCACGAGCACCTGTCGCAGGACCTCCGGAAAAGCGGGGCGCCCGACCCCGTCCTGGAAAACCCCGAAGCATGCAGTGATCTCGTCCGTGACGACCTGGAAAGCGAAGTGGAGCAGCTCCTCCTTGGTGCCGAACTCTCTCTGGACCGCACCCGCCGATATCTGCGCCTCCGCTGCGACAGCGCGAATACTGACCCCCTCCAAACCCTCCTTGGCGGCGATCCGGTACAGCGCGTCGACGATCCGACGGCGTCTTCCCACTTTGTCCACAACTTTTGGCATCCGCCCATCATGGCACAGTGGAGTTGATTATCAATACGCCCGTAACAGCACATTGACAGTAGGACCACCGAAACGAATACAAGAAGTCACGGAGAGCAAAGTACGCCTGCCACGAAGCCTGAGACCTGCGAGAGCGCCGATGATTCACGCGACAAAGCAATTCCTTCCACGGCAATGCTCATACCGACCGCGACGACCGCGAGGCGATCTGTGACCACCCCAGTCATTCATGTGAAGGACATAACGAAAACGTACGGAGAGGGCCAGGCCTCCTCCTCCGCGCTCAGAAACGTCTCGCTGACCGTCACCGAAGGCGAATGGGTGTCGATCATGGGACCCTCCGGTTGCGGGAAGTCGACGTTGCTGAACTGCGCCTCCGGCCTGGACAGGATCGACGGCGGCACGGTGCTCGTCGAGGGCGAGGACATCCACGCCCTCTCCGAGCGCAAGCGGACCGTCCGGCGCGCGCGCCGGATGGGATTCGTCTTCCAGGGGTACAACCTGATCCCGGTGCTCTCGGCACTGGAGAACGTGGAGATGCCGCTCCTCCTCGGCGGCGCCCGCCCCGGCAACGCGCGTTCCAGAGCGCTCTCCGCCCTGGAGCGGGTGGGCCTGGCCGACCGCTCCCGCCACCTCCCCTCCCAACTGAGCGGCGGCCAGCAGCAGCGGGTGGCGATCGCCCGCGGAATCGTGCACGATCCCGCCATCGTGTGGGCCGACGAACCGACCGGCGCCCTGGACTCCGCCTCGACCTCGGAGGTGCTGCGCCTGCTGCGCGGACTCCACGCCGACGGCCTCACGCTGATCATGGTCACGCACGATCCCGACGTGGCCGCCTACGGGGACCGCGAGGTCCACATGGCCGACGGCCGGGTGGACCGCGTCGAGGACAACTCCGCGCGCCCGGCCTCCGACCCCTCCGACGCCTCGCCGGGGGATGACGGATGAGCCACGGAATCACCCTCGCGGTCGCGGTGGCCTCTCCGCTGCTGCTGATCGCCCTGGTGACACTCTCCCCGCGAGGCCGGCTGAGCGTGCGCATCGCCATGCGCAACGCCTTCCGCCGACCGGCCCAGACCCTTCTCGTGGCGTTGGGCCTCTCCCTCGCCGCCCTGCTGTTCTCCGCCTCCTTCACCCTGGAGGCCGCACTCCACCAGGCGATGCGGGCTCAGCAGACCGCGGACCTGGGCGGGGTCGACGCGGTCGTGACCACGGTGGGGACGGACGACCAGGAGGAGCCGGGGGAGGCCGCTGGCACCGGGCCGTCCGCCCTGGACTCCGACGACGTCCGCTCCATCGAGGACGCCCTGGACGAACCCGGCACCACGGTCTCCTCACTGCTCAACCTCCCCGTCCCCGTGGAGCACGAGCGCACCGAGCGCGGCGAACCGGGGCTCACCGTGATCGGGGCCGCGAACGACGACGACGCGATCCGGCTCGTGGACTCGTCGGGCGCACCGCTGGCGCGCGACGGTCTCCGCGAGGACGACATCCTGCTCAGCGGGGCCGCCTCCCGCGACCTGCGCGCGGACCGGGGAGACGTCCTCACCGTCGCCGGCCGCGCCATGCGCGTCGTCGGCGTGTACGAGACCGGCGCCCCCCTGGCGCCTCCCGCCTCCGCGGTCGTGTCCCTGCGCGAACTCCAGGAGATCACCGACCTCCCCGGCCAGGTCAACATCGTCACCCTGGCCTACGACCGCGAAGTCACCTGGGAGGAGCGGGAGGACCCCGTCCACGGTGAACTGTCCTCCCTCGCCCGCGCCAACGGCTGGGAGGCCGACCCCCTGCGCGCCTTCGCGCACGAGAGCGCGGACCGGCTCGCGGCCGACCTGTCGACCCTGTTCCTGCTGTTCGGCCAGCTGTCCATGGTGGCGGGCGTGCTCCTCATCGTCCTCGTCGTGATGATGCTGGCCGGCGAGCGCCAGGCGGAGTTCGGCGTCCTCCGGGCCATGGGCATGAACCGCGGCCGGCTCGCCTTCGTCCTGGCCCTGGAGGGACTGGGGTACGCGATCCTGGCGTCCACGGCCGGAACCCTCCTGGGCTGGGCGGTCGGAGCGGGCGCGTCGCGTGTGCTCAGCGATCGGGTCGCGGACCCGGCCCTGCCTCCGCCGCGCCTGGAGTTCGAGTTCGACCCCGCGGCCATGGCCACCGCCTACCTCATCGGCGTGGGCGTCATCGCGGTGGTCTTCGCGCTCGTGGCCCTGCGGGCCTCGAAGGTGGACATCGTCGCGGCGCTGCGCGGAGCCGAGGTACCGCCCCGGTCCCGTCGCCGGGCCGTGGTCCTGCCAATCCTGGCCCTGCTCGCCGGGCTCGCGACCACGGCCCTGGGCCTGCAGAACGGAACCGCGGCCGAGACGCTCACCGGGCTCACCCTGGTGTGCGGGGCCCTGGGTGCCGGGCTTTCGCGCGTGCGGGTCCCGCGGCGCCTCGCCCACTCCGCGGGAGCGGTGGCGATCATCGTCCTGTGGTCGCTGCCCGGTGAGCTGTTCGGCGAGACCGGGTCCGGCATCACGCTCTTCTTCCTCTCCGGCGTCGCCCTGGTCGGCGCGGGCGTCTGGCTGTTCGTGTCCAACGACGACCTCGTGCAGCGGGCCCTGCGGCGCCTCCTGGCGCCGCTGCCGAGGATGACCTCGGTCATCCCCATCGCGGTGGCCTACTCCGTCCGGAACCGGCTCCGTTCGGGGATGACGATCGCGATGCTGAGCATCGTGGTCCTGACGATCACCCTCAGCGGCTTCGTCACCGCGGCCGTCAACCAGATCTACTCCGACCACCGGCCGGTGACGGGCGGGTTCGACCTCCAGGCGTCCTGGGTCTCCCCGGGCGGGGCGCCCCCGGACCTGCGCGACGTCTTCGAGGAGAGCCCGCACATCGACACCTCGGAGGTGGGCCGGATCGGCGGGTACGCCGACGTCTCCGTGCGGGCCCGCCAGATCGACGCCGAGGCGGGCGCCGAGGAGGTCGGGGTCTGGGGGGCCGACGACGACTACATCCTCGGCAACCGCTACCCGGTCTTCCTCCGGGCCCCGGGCCTGGACTCCTCCGAGGAGGTCTGGGACGAGCTGCGCCGCTCCCCGAACACCGCCGTCGTCTCCGGGACCATGATCCCCAGCGACTCGGCGGCCTTCGTGGGCGGCGGGAGCGACCTGGAACTGGAGGGCGTGGACGTCCTGGACGAGGAGCTGCCGGGGGACCTGCGTCTGGAGGTGACCGGTCCCGACGGCGACACCACCACACTGCGCGTCATCGGGGTCGTGGACCGGAGCGCCGAGTACCTCGGGGACGTCGTGACCTCGACCGAGGGGCTGGCCAGGATCACCGGTGAGGACGCCTCCCCCACGCACTGGTTCGTCGCCGCCGACGACCGGGAGGAGGTCGAGGAGGTCGCGCTCGCCGCCCGGCGCGCCCTGCTGGACCACGGGGTCACGGTCACGCCGCTCCAGGAGGAGGTGGAGTTCCGCGCCTCCTCCAACGGGGTCGTGCAGTGGCTGCTGATGGCCTTCATGGGCTTCGGACTCGTCGTCGGGTGCTCGGCCCTGGGCGTGGTCAGCATCAGGTCGATCACCGAGCGCCGCAACCAGATCGGGGTGCTGCGCGCCATCGGCATGCAGCGCTCCGGAATCCGCCAGCTCTTCCTCATCGAGTCGCTGGTGGTCACCGTGAGCGGCATCTCGCTCGGTGTGGGGCTGGGCTTCGCCGTGTCCCCGGGCCTCGTCGACTCGCTGCGGGTCGATCTGCCGGGGGTGACCTACACGGTCCCCGTGGCCGTGCTCGTCGTGATCATCGGGGCCACCCTCCTGTTCTCCACACTGGTGTCCGTTCTCGCGTCGCGGCGCGCGGGCGACGTCCCACCCGCGGAGGCGCTCCGTGACCGGACCTGAGACCCGGCCGGCCCCCCTGCGCCGCAACCGGTCCTTCCGCATCCTGTGGACCGGTCAGTTCGTCGCGCAGCTCGGCCCCGGTATGGGAGCCGTGGCCTACCCCCTCCTCCTCCTGGACTCGGGGGGCACCCCGGCCCTGGTCGGCACGGTGACCTTCGCCCTGGGGGTCGCCGCCATCGCGGCCAGGCTTCCCGGCGGAGCCGCGGCCGACCGGTTCGACCGGCGCGCCCTGATGATCGGCGCGCAGGGGTCCCGGGCGCTGGCCATGGGATTCCTGGTCCTGGTGCTGGTCCTGGTCGGCGACTCCACGCTGCTCCTGTGGGCGGTGGTGGCGGTGGCGCTGGTCGACGTGGTGGGCCACGAGGGCTACCGCTTCGCCGAACGGGCGGCGCTGCGGCACATCGTGCCCCCCTCCCAACTGTCCGACGCGGTGGGCCAGAACGAGGCGCGCAACCAGATCGCGTCCATCCTCGGGCCGGTCGCGGGCGGATGGCTGATGGCGGTGTCGCGTGTCCTGCCGTTCGGCGCCGCCGCCGCGGGCCACGCGGTCGCGGCGATCGGGCTGGTGTTCGTCCGGGAGAGATTGCAGAGTCCCCGCGAACCGGCGGCGTCCGGGGAGGAGCCGTGGCACCGGCGCTGGACGGAGGCGTTCTCCTGGATCGGGGAGCGCCCCCCGCTCCAGGTCCTGCTGCTCGCCGGCGCCACCCCGAACCTGGTGATCAACGGGGTGCTGCTGACGGTCGTCATGGTCGGCGCCGACGCGGGGGTCGGGAGCGCCACGATCGGCGTCGTGCTGGGCACGGCCGGCCTCGGGGGGATCTGCGGGGCGCTGGGGGCCTCCGCCCTCCTCCGGCGCTTCTCCCCCAGGTCCCTGGTCCTGGTCACCCTCTGGGTGCTCCCCCTCACGGTCGTGGCGGCCATCCCGCTCATCGACCACTGGAGCGTGGTGTTCCCCCTGGCCGTGGCCGTGGCCCTGGCGCCCCTGCTCTCCATCATCCTCGGCACCTACCAGTTGCTGACCACACCCGACCGCCTCCAGGCCCGGGTGGGCAGCGCGTGCACGTTCATCTCCGGGGCGGTGGCACCGCTCGGTCCGCTGGTGGCCGGGTTCGGTGTGCAGTACACCGGTCCCCCTCTGCTGTTCTCGGGTTTCGCCCTGCTCCTGCTGGGTGTGGCCGCGCTCGTCACCGCGTTGCCTGCCACCCGTGAGCTGACCTCCTTCCCACGACAGCCGGACCGCCCGGCGGGGAAGTCCTCCGACGAAGCGCCCAGCGCGAAGGAAGCGCCATGAGATCAGATGAGAACATCTCGACCACCTCCGGCAACACCCTGCTGAACAAGGTCCCCGTCGGCATCCTGGGCGTGGGCTCCCACGTACCCGGGGTGGTCGTCACCAACGAGGACCTGGGCCGCCACCTGGACACGAGCGACGAGTGGATCGTGTCGAGGACGGGCATCCGGGAGCGCCGCTTCCTGCCCGAGGGCGAGAACACGTCCGACATGTGCGTGGCCGCGGCCCTGCGCGCCCTGGAGGACTCCGGGACCGGCGCCGACGAACTCGACTGCGTCATCGTCGCGACGTTCACCTTCGACCAGCTGCTCCCCTCCACGGCGCTGACGGTGGCGGACCGGATCGGCGCGCGCGGGGCGGTGTCGCTCGACATGAACCAGGCGGCCTGCTCCGGCGGGCTGTACGGCATGTGGACGGCGGTACACCTGCTCCAGAACGGCCACTTCCGACGTGTCCTGGTCATCGGGGCCGAGGCCCTGTCACGCGTCACGGACCCGGCGGACCGCACCACCCGGGTGTTCTTCGGGGACGCCGCGGGAGCCGCCGTCCTCGGGCCCGTGGAGGAGCGCAGCGGGGTGCTGTCGTGGAGTCTGGGGGGGACGCTGTCCCACGCGGTGGAGGTTCCCGCGGGGGGCGCGCGCGAGCCGTTCGGGCCAAAGGTGGTCGGCACGGGTCGGCAGTTCCTCCAGATGGACGGGCCCGAGGTGTGGCGGCAGGTCATGACCCAGATCCCCCCGAACCTGGAGGAGACCCTGAAGCTGGCAGACCTCACCACGGACGAGATCGACCACTTCGTTTTCCACCAGGCCAACAAGAACCTCGTGACCGGGCTGATGGACGCCCTGGGGCAGCCGATGGACAAGGCCGTGACCACCATCGAGGAGTACGGGAACACGGGCGCCGCGACGATCTTCACCGTGCTGGACCGGTTGAGGAGGGACGGGCGCCCCCGACCCGGCGAACACACGATGTTCGCCGTGATCGGGGCCGGCTTCCTGTGGGGAAGCATGTGCCTGCGCCAGCAGGGCTCAGGCGTCTAGGTCGTGTTTTTTGGATCCTTCCGGGCTCGCGTCCACCAGGCTTCCTCTCGCCGCGCCTCTGCGCTCGTGAAGCACAACCAGGCTGAACTTCGCACATCGTCTTGCGAGAGATCGCCTGGACGGCCGCTCGCCGACCCGAAGACCTCCAAAAAACACTCCCTAGCCGCGGACACCCGCCCTGCCGGGCGTCGCCCTGGCACCGAGCAGGCCCAGCAGGTCCCCCACACTGCGCAGCCCGTCGAACTCCTCCTCGGACACCTGCGCACCGCACCGTTCCCGGATCAGCAGACGAATTTCGAACCCGGCGATGGAGTCCACCCCCACATCCTGGAGAAGATCCTCCCTTCCGAGATATCCCCCCTCACCGTCAACGGCCTCCCGAATGATTTCCAGGACCATTGTCTCCGTCACGACGGATTCCTTTGACATCGCCCACTCCAACCTTTCCCGACCATGAACAGCAACCAGCAGAAGAATACACACCGAGCCCAAGCGCTCCACACTGACAGGGGATTGAAAATGCGCACGACCGAGTCCTACGAAAGCGAAGTGAAGAAGGTCTACGTCGAACTCTTCGAGATCGACGCCGAACCGGAGTCCATCGGCGGCGACGAGGAGTTGTTCGGCCCGCAGTGCGTCCATGGCATCGACTCGATGGACGTCCTGCGCTTCCTCGCCCACCTCCGGCAGCGGTACGGCCTGGACGTCTCGGAGATCGCGACCGAGACCTTCCGCACCCCCGCCTCCATCGCGGCGTTCCTCGCGGGGCGCGCGGGGGGCTCCGAGTGAGGGGCGCCCTGGTCAGTGTGTCCGCGATCGAGGAGGACGAGTACCCCCTCGTCGCGCAGTGGTTCCGCAAGGGCATGGTCGGCGCCCTCAGTACCGGCGGCTCCCAGCGGTTCACCAGCACGGCCGGCATCCGCGCGGCCATCGAGTCGGGGTCCGAGAAGTACGCCATGGTCCGCACGCACGCGGACGTCCCGGTCGGCCTGGTGCAGTGGCGCCAGCGCAAGTACCCGGGGAGCTACACCGTCGGCGGCGTCATCGGCGACAGCGAACTGTGGGACTCCGGGTGCGGCGGCGAGGCGTCCTGGCTGCTGGTCCACGAACTGTTCCACGCGCACAACGCGCACCGGATCGAGTTCATCACGGCCGCTTTCAACGCCCGGGTGATCCGGATGCTGGTCAAATCCGGAATGGTCGTCGAAGGGGTCCTCCGCGACTACTTGTTCCTCGACGGCCAATACCACGACGCGATCGTCACCTCGTACCTGCGGCACGAGTACTACGGCGCGGACGAGAGCGGCATGACCGGCGACGCCTTCTTCGGCGACACCGTACCGGCCGCGGACAAGGCCGAGGCCCGCGCGCTGCTACGGGACTACATGCAGAACCGGCGGCTCGACGACATCACCAGGTCCTACACGAAGGAGCCGTGAGAAGCACATGGAACTCGACTCGAAATTCGCCCTGGTCACCGGCGGCGGCAGCGGCCTCGGCCGCGCGGTGTGCCTGCGCCTGGCCGAACTCGGCGCGGGCGTCGCCGTCGGCTACCTCTCACGCTCCGAGGTCGCGGAGAAGACCGCCGAGGAGATCCGCGCCTCCGGCGGTACGGCCCAGGCGGTGAAGATCGACGTCCGCGACTACGCGGAGGTCACCGAGGCCGTGCAGGGCCTGGTCCGGGAGCACAAGAGCATCGACATCCTGGTCAACAACGCCGGCATCTGCACCGCGAGCACCATCGTCTCGACCGAGTCCACCGACGGGTGGAACGACGTCATCCAGACCAACCTCGTGGGCGCCTACAACTGCATCAAGGCCTGTGCCCTGCCGATGATGCTCCAGCGGTCCGGCGCCATCGTCAACGTCTCGTCCATCCTCGGCCTCGTCGGCAAGGGCGGGCTGAGCGCCTACTGCGCGAGCAAGGCCGGCCTCTCGGGCCTGACCGCCTCCCTGGCCGCCGAGTTCGCCATGCACGGCGTCCGGGTCAACGCGGTCGCCCCCGGCCTCTCGGACGGCACAGGCATGATCCAGGAGTTCCCGAGGGAGCAGTTGGAGATCATCGTCGACGAGCGCATCCCTTTGCAGCGTCCCGCCGAGCCGGAGGAGATCGCCGAGGCCGTCGTGTTCCTGGCACGCGAGGGCGCCAGCTACATGACCGGACAGACCATGGTCGTGGACGGCGGGCTGACGTCGGTGATCCGGGGGATGGCGAAGACCAGATGAGACAGAGGACGGCCATCCTGTTCAACCCCCAGGTGGCGATGCGCCCCGGGGACTACCGGGACCTGTACGAGGCCCTCCCCCGGGTCCGCCGACGGCTGGAGGACGCCTCCGAGGCGATCGGCGCCGACCTGGTCGGGGCCTTCCACTCCGCCGACGCGGACCTGGTCAACCAGGGGCCCCTCATCCGGCCCATGTCGGTCGCCCTGGGCGTCGCCCTGTACGAGTCCCTGCCCGCGCGGCTCAGGGAGGGGGCCGAGTACATGGCCGGGCTCAGCCTGGGGCAGATCACCGCCGCCGCGGCCGCCGGGGCGCTGGAGTTCGCCGACGCCGCCCGCACCGTACGGACCATGGCCACCATCGAGGAGGAGGTCTTCGCCGAACGTGACTACGGCAGTACGTTCTGCTACTGCGTGGACCTTCAGGCCGTGTACGCGAAGATCGGAGAACTCACCGGGCAGGGGTTCGAGGTGGCACCCTGCGCCATCACCGGTGACGACCAGATGGTGGTGTCCGGTGAGGGCCTGGCCCTCACCGCCGTCAACGAGCTGGCGGCGGAGACGGGCGGGGTCGGCGTGCGCATTCCGCACGGCCCGCCCGGCCACTCCCCCATGCTGGCGGACGCCGAACGCCGCTTCGCCGCCGAGTGGGGGCAGGCCGACCGGACGCGCACCCCGGACGTCCCCCTCGTCTGCAACATGGGCTCCCACCCGCTGACCACGGCGGAGGAGGTGCGCGAGGCCCTGGTCACCCAGTACACGCGGACCGTGTACTGGGCCAAGGGCATCGAACGCCTCCTCGCGCTGGGAACCACCCGGTTCGTCGTGGTCGGCCCCGGGCACTTCATCGCCAAGTCCTTCACGTTCATCAGCCGCGCGAAGGGGGCGGACGTGGTCCGCTTCGACCAGGCGTCGTCCTTCGTCCGAGAAACGGCGGAGCGCTGATGAGCGCGGTCCTCTTCGGCGGAACGGTCCCGCCGCTGCACGCCAAGACCGGTGACTTCCTGGAGACCGACCCCTACGCCCGTGCCCGGCTGGAGGAGGCCGAGGAGGTGCTGGGCGCGGGCATCCTCCCGCGGTTCGCACGGACCTCGGAGTCCTACTCCCGCGAAGCCCGGCAGGCCTATCTGGTCACGTGCGTCGCCCTCGCCGACCGGGTCGGGTCGGAGGAGGGGGGCGCCCGCCTCTGCACGGCGGCGAGCATCGGCCACCTTCCCGCGCTGCACTACGCGGGAGCGCTGTCCTTCGCGGACATGATGCGGGCGGGCGAGGCCGTGGCCGCGTCCGAGGAGGAGTGGAACGGGGCCGACCACGGCAGGGTGGCCCACTTCGTGTACCGGGTCGGGCACGACCGCCTCGCGGAGCTGCGGGCCCGGGTCGAGTCCGAGGGCGGATGGGCCGAGGTCGCCGGCCACTTCAGCGACACCATCCATCTGCTCAACGTGTCGGCGGAGCACCTGCCCCTCCTCGAACGCGAGGTCAGGGCCGGGGGCGGGGTCTCCGTCCTCACCTTCCCCCAGGCCGAGCACAGTCCGTCCAACGCCGGGCTCCGGGACCGGACGGCCGAGGGCACCGCGGCGTTCCGTTTCCGGGACGCGAGGGTCCCCTTCCTCCGCGGTTCCGACGGCGTTCTGGTGGACAGGGCCGAGGACCTGCGCGACACGCTGCTCCAGGACTGCGTCACCCCGGTCGACTTCCCGCTCGTGGTGGGCCGGCTCCGGGAGCTGGGCGTGCGGCGGGTCCACGTGATCGGTCCCGGAAACCTGTTCGAGCGGCTGACCAGGGACCACTTCGACGTCACGGTCCTGGCGCCCGACGTCCGCGCCCGGGGTCTGACGACGGCCGGCGCGGGCCCGGCCCGGGTGAGCAGCCGGCCCGCGGCCTCTCTGAGAAGGAGTCGGACATGACGGGCAGGCTCTTCGTCGACGGGGAGGAAGTGCCCGGGTCCCGTCTCACAGAGGACACCGAGGCGCTGACACGGGCGCTGTCCTCCGCCGGCGCTGGACCCGGGCACGGGGTGGTTCTCGGCCGCGACGACGCCTACACCGCGGTGCTCACGGCCCTGGCCGCCGAGTCCCTGGGGTCGCCGGTGCTCTGCCAGGGTGAGCGGTGGCGCCGCATGGGGTGCACCCGGCGCGTGGCCGCCGTCGTCACGCCCGGGGCGGGTGGCGGGCCGTCGGCCGTCGCGCCCGTCGCCGACGACGGCCGGCCGGGGTTCGCCGAGACCGCGCACACCCTGCTCTACACCTCCGGAAGCAGCGGTGAGCCCAAGGCCGTGGAGCTGTCGCGCGGTGCGATCGACTACCACCGGCACACGGTGGCCGCCCATGCCGGGGTCGGGCCCGGGGACCGGATGCTGGTGCCGATGTCGCTGCTCAACTCCTACGGGTGGGGGGTGGTCCAGTACTGGCTGACGCACGGGTTCGCGCTGCACGTGGAGTCACGGCTGAGCATGGACCGGGTGGCCGGTCTGCTCCGCAGTGGCGCGTTCACCACCCTCGACGGCGTCGGCTCGATGTACGCCGCCCTGCTCGCGGCGGCGCGCGACGACCGGGACCTGGCCTCCGCCCTGGGCGACCTGCGGTTCAGGGGGTGCGGCGGGGACGTGCTCCCGGTCTCCCTGGTCGAGGGCTACGTGGACCTGGTCGGCGGCCCGGTCCACGACGGGTACGGGCTCTCGGAGACGGTCGCGTGGGTCACCCAGTCGGTCCCGGGCGACTGGCGGCCGGGCACGGTGGGTCCCCTCGTCAAGGGCTCCTCCGCCCGGATCGACCCGGACACGGGGGAGATCCACCTCCGCGGCCCTGGCCTGATGGACGGGTACCTGGACGATCCCGGGGCGAACTCCGACGCCTTCACCGAGGACCGGTGGCTGCGCACGGGGGATCGCGGTTCCCTCGCGGCGGACGGCCACCTGACCGTGGAGGGCAGGATCAAGGAGTCCCTGGTCGTGCACGGGGAGACCTTCCCCCCGCGGTTCGTCGAGGACGTCATGGCCGCCTGCGCGGCCGTGAGGGAGGCCGCCGTGGTGGGGGTGCCGACCGGGAAGGCCAGGGGCGACCGGCTCGTCGGGTTCGCGGTGGCCGACCCGAGACACCGAGGGGACGCGCTCGCGCAGGTGCGCGCGGCGCTGCGCGACCACCTCCCCGTGCATCTGAGGCCACGGGAGATCCACCTGCTCGACGAGTTCCCCCGCACGAGGACCGACAAGCCCGACCGCCGCGCGCTGCGCTCGTCGGTCACGGCGGGGGAAACACCGGGAACGGCTTCCTGAACAATCGCGAAGAGTAACGTAAAGAACACGTAGGACAATAAAAAGGCGAGAGCCGACAGGAGGAATTTCAGAAGCGATATCCCAGGAGCCCAGAAAGCCAAATCCGAGATGCGGCCCTCGGTTTTTTCCGCCTGCCCAAAAAAGGCCCCGAATCCAAATAGAAAAACATTTCAGAGAGGGTTGACAGGAAAAAATAGGCCGCCCTACCATGAGCATTGTTCGCGAACTCGCCCCACAAGTACAAAAGATTTACCCCGGGAAGCCCGACGTTGGCCACATTGAACTTCCCGATTCAATTTCGCTGAACCTCAGAGAGGAATGTTTCCCATGCAGGAGTTCGAGGAGATCATCACCGAGTCCGCCGCTGACGAAGAGGTCTCGTTCATCGACTTCAACTGCTAGCAGGCGTCTCTGGCCCGGCCCGAACGGCCGGCGACCGAAGGCATCACAGGCCCCGTGGCGAGGCCGGAAGATCCCGGCACCTCGCCGCGGGGCCCTTCTCGTACGACTCTGCGAACAGAGGATCGACCATGCCCGACAAGGCTCCCGACGGTACGTTCCGCCCCTCCCGATTCAACGTGGTCACCAAGGCCGAGGACATCGGCGCGGTCGTCCTCTACAACTCCATGCGGGGAAGCGTCTTCAAGGTCGGGTCCCCGCTCGGTGAGCGCGTCCACTCCCTGCTCCACAACCGTAGGAGCGTGCTCTCCGAACCGGATCCGGACTCGGACGAGAAGGTCCTGTTCGACACGCTGGTGGCCAAGGGCTTCCTCGTCTCCTCGTCCCACGACGAACTGGCCGCCGCCGACGATCTGCGCGACCGGCGCAAGAACCGGACCGACCGCCTGGAACTGATCATCATGCCGACGGAGGCGTGCAACTTCCGCTGCACCTACTGCTATGAGGACTTCGCGCTGGGCCGCATGGCGACCCGTGTACGCGAGGGCGTCAAGGCCCTGGTCAGGCGCTACCGCCGTGAACACGGCATCGAGAAGCTCACCGTCTCCTGGTTCGGCGGCGAACCGCTCGTCGCCTTCGACGTGATCGAGGAGCTCAGCACGTTCTTCCTCGACTTCTGCGCCGAGGAGGGGATCGAGTACAGCGCGGGCATCACCACCAACGGTCTGCTCCTGACCCCCGAGGTGGCGGCCCGCTGTACCGAACTCGGCATCAGCAGCTACCAGATCACCCTGGACGGGCCGGCGCACACCCACGACTCCTCGCGATTCCTGATGGGCGGCGGCGGGACCTTCGACGAGATCGTCGCCAACCTGACGGAGATGTCGCGCACGGACCGGGTGTTCCGCGCCCTCATCCGCACGAACTTCACCGAGGAGAACAGCGTCCACGTGCCCGAGCTCATCGAGGAGATGAGCCGGCTGTACGCGCACGACAAGCGGTTCCGGGTCATCTACCGGCCGGTCGGCGACTGGGGCGGCCCCCAGGGCGAGGACTCGGAGGCCTTCTCCGGCAAGCAGGCGGAGATGACCAAGCTCGGCCTGTGCACGAGCGCCTTGGACGCGGGCCTGGACCCGGCCGACGACGTGTTCCTGAAGCCGAACGGATCCGTCTGCTACGCCGCCTCGCCGTGGTCCTTCGTGATCCGCCCCAACGGCCTGGTCAACAAGTGCACCGTGGCCCTGCGCGACCCGCGCAACGCGGTGGGACAGCTCGGCGCCGACGGCGACCTGGGGCTGGACCCGGAGCTGATGAGCCTCTGGGTGGACAACGACGACGCCAAGGACTCCGGCTGCCGCTCGTGCTTCTTCCGGCCCTCCTGCCAGGGCGCGCACTGCCCCCTCGTGCGCATCCAGGAGGGTGAGCGGCCCTGCCCGCCCCAGAAGGTCTGGATCGGTCCCACCATCACGACCGCGGCCGCCAGCAGGGGGACCCGATGACCGGCCGGTCCGGCATCGCGGTGGACGACGACAGCACCTGGTGTGCCTGGACCACGGCAGGGGGCCTGGTCCGTGCCATGGAGCTGGGGGCCGCCCGCTCCGGGGAGATCGTCGACGCGGGACGGGGAACCGCCGTTCACGCCGGGTCCGGGACGGGGCGCTTCCTGGTCCACGACGGGGAGACCGTCTGGTCGTGGAGCCCGGACGCGGGGGCCCGGAGCGTGTGCTCGGCCGAACCCGGTTCACTGCTTCTCGAACCCGGGGGAGCCGCCGGGCAGGAGGGCACTCTCGTCGCCGCCGCCTCGGAGACGGAACTGGCGCTGCTCTCGGCAGCCGGGACCGTGTCGTCCCAGCGGCTCGGCGCCCCTCCCCTGGTCCTGGCCTGGCAGCACCGCCGCCGCCGGATCCTGTGCGTCCTCGCGGACGGTACCGTCCACAAGCTCGGCCCCCGCACGGCGCGGACCGACACCTCATCGCTGTCCTTCACGGGGAACCACCGGCTGGCGTGCTACGACGAGGTGCTCGGCGGGGTCTGGTCCGTCCCCGAGCGTTCGCCCGACACCGCGCACTTCCACCGGACCGAGACCGACCGGCCCGACACGCTCTACACGCTGGGGCTCGGCACGGTCCCGGCGACGATCCGCTCCTCGCACAGCGGTGAATGGCTGATCGCCGCGACCCCCGGGCGGCCCACGACGCTCACCAACGTCAACAGCGGGCGCTCCTTCACCGTTCCGGGCGAACTGGCCGCACGGGGGGTGCCCAGCGTGTTCTCCTTCGACAACCGGCTGGTGAGCGTCGAGGCCGATGCCTTCGAGGTCCTCCCCGTGCCGGCCCGCGCCGACGTCCGGTCGCGTGACGGCTCCCTCCCCATCGAGACGTTCTGGTCGGCGCCGCCGCAGATGCACCGCGCCACCAGGCGGCACAAGGAGGAGCGCCCCCGAGGAGGGGGAGGAGGGACACGTGTCGGCACCGGTTCATGACCTGCCGCTCCGTGGAGGTCCCCGGAGAACCGGCTGCCCGCGTCGTCGACCGCGGAGAAGGAGGCCCTCTCCCTCGCGGCCGGCAGCGGTCACGCCCGGCCAGGGCTCGGGCCGACCTCCCGCACCTCCCTGCTGTGACCGACCAACCACGACTCGCGCACCTGATGACCCGCCGAGGTCGACGCCGGGTCGCGTCCGACCCTTCCACTGGAGAACGCATGACACCCACGACAACGACCGATCGGCAGGAGCTCAGGAGTCAAGGCCCCACCCTGGGCCGCCTGGTCGGTGACATCGACGCCTTCCTCGAACACTGGGAACGCGCACCCGCGGTCGCGGCGGCGTCCGCGGACGTGGCGCGGGCCTTCCCCCTGGACAGGGCCTTCTCCCTACTGGGGACCCCGGGCCTTCCCGTCTCGTGCTTCCGGCTGCTTCGGGACGGCGCGCCGGTACCGCAGCAGGAGTACTCCACGGCCCGTGAGCGCCCCGGCCCCGGCCGGGAGCCCTTCGCGGACAGGGCGGCCCTGCTGAGGGCCTACGAGGACGGCGCGACGATCATCTTCGAGGAGATGCGCCTACTCGTGCCCGAGGTGGACGCGCTGGCCTCCGGCCTTGAGAAGGATCTGGGGTTCGGGATCTACTGCGCGGCCTTCCTGACCCCCGCGGGGAACTCGGGTGCGCGCTCGCACTACGACCTGGCGAGCGGCCTCCTGTGCCAGATCCACGGATCCAAGAGCTGGTCGGTCGGCAGCCCCTCCGACCGGTGGCCGGCCACCCCCTGCGGCGACTCCCGGCCCGAGTTCGATCCCGAGCTGGAGACGGTCCTGCGGCCGGGGCAGACCCTCTACATCCCCCGCGGCCATCCGCACGCCGGGGCCGCGACGGACGAACCGTCGCTACACCTGTCGTTCGCGATCAAACCCCGGACGTGGAGGGACGTCCTCCAGTCGTACCTCAAGGTCGGGGGGACGCCGGAGCCCCTGCGGGAACTCCTGCCCCTCGACCACGCCGGACGCTCCACCGAGGACCTGGCGGCCGAGGCCGTCGACCGGCTGCGCGAGGCGCTGCGGTCCCCGGTGGACTGACCGCGCCGCCGGAGACGGCGGCACGCCCCTGTGCAGCGACAACCCGTTCAGCAACGGCTCTGAGCAGCGACGGCCCCGTTCCCGTATCCGGGCCTGGGCCGTCGCGCCGTGTCCGCCCGGCCCGGCGGGACCCCGGGACCCGCCGGGCCGCGGGGGCGGACCAGAGCGCTGGGGACCCTCACTGTCCGGCCCTGCGCGCCCGGAACACCGGAGCGGGGGTGCTCCCGGCCGCGGTGGCCGGGCGCACCCCCGCTCGTATGCGCTCCACGGGCGCTTGGCTTACCGGGGGCTCAGCAGCTCAGGTTGGATCCGGTGGTGGTGCCGAGGATCTGGGTGAACTCCGTGAACGTGTTGATGCGGCTCTGGACCTGCCCCGGGTTTCCGCCGTTGCACTCGATCGCGCCGTTGATCGAGCGGATCGTCTCCCCGAAGCCGTGGCCGTCGACGATGGCGTTGTGCGGCGTGATCGTGCCGGGTCCGGTCTGGGTGTTCCAGTACCAGAGGCCGGTCCGCCAGGCGATCGCGGCGTCCTGCTCGACCAGGTAGGGGTTGTTCAGCAGGTCGATGCCGAGGGCGTCACCAGCGGCCTTGTAGTTGTAGTTCCAGCTGAGCTGGATCGGACCGCGTCCGTAGTAGGCGGCCTGGCCGGCCGGGCAGCCGAAGGGCTGGTTCCAGTCGCAGTAGTGCGGGTAGTTGGCCTCGTTGGTCTCCTTGATGTACACCAGCCCGCCGGTCTCGTGGCTGACGTTGGCGAGGAAGGCCGCCGCTTCGCGACTTCTCACCTGGGCGCTGCCGGTGTTGGCGAAGGCCGGGTAGGAGCTGAGGGCCGCGGTGAGCCCGCTGTAGGTGTAGAAGGGGTTCCGGTTCGGGAACATCTGGTTGAACTGGGCCTCGGTGACGACGAATGCGGTGGGGTTCGGCTCCTCGCCGCCTCCGCCGCTGTCGCAGGCACCCTGGTCGGTCCAGACGTCAGCGGCGCCGGGACGCTCGTTCTGCGTCCACCACTTGGCGGTGTAGTTGCGGCCGTCGTACGAGGCCTGGCCGCCGCCGGTGTAGACAGCGGAGGCACTCCAGGCGGGAGCACAGGTGGCGGCCTGCGCGACGGTCGCGGGGAGAACGGCGAGCACAGCCGCGAGCGCGCCGAGCGCGGCCAGCTGACTCAGGAGACGTCGGATCACGTGATCACACTCCTAGGGTGCGGCGCGACGTCCGACCGCGCGCCGCCGGGGGGGTGCTGTCACCTAAGCAAGCTGGTCTAGACCTGTCAAGATCTGGACCACAGATCGTGAAGATTCGGTGGCAGAACGTCCCCGGCGGGTGACGCGTCGGCCACCTCTCAGGGTTGAGGGCGCGATCCTCCGCAGATCCAGTGCTGCCACGGACCGTAGGTGGTGCCGCCGGTCCCGTCGCAGACCCGGCGGCGCTCCGTGCCGAGGCAGACGGTTTCGGGGCACGACCAGTCCCAGTTCCTACAGCGGAGCTACCAGCCACACCCGACGGGCATGGCCTGCGCAGTGGTCTTCGGCGCGAGTCGCTCGACGATGCGGTCGCCGAGAGGGGCTGAGTCGTGTTTTTTGGACCCTTCCGGGCTCGCGTCCACCAGGCTTCCTCTCCCTGCGCCTCTGCACTCGTGAAGCACAACCAGGCTGAACGTCGCACATCGCCTCGCGGGAGATCGCCCGGGCGGCCGGCGATGCCCTGCCCGGCACCCCCGTATGCCGTCGAGGCGTCACGACGACGCGCCGAGCCTGTCCTCGGTCTCCCGTACTTGTTCCGTCCGGTGCTGCGCGCGGTAGAGGGCCAGGGCCTGCCGCCAGGCCTCACGGGCGGAGTCCGACTCACCGAGAGCGTGGTGGGCCTCGGCGATGCCGCTGAGCGTGTTCGCCTCCTCGAAGGCGTCTTTCAGGGACCGGTGCACCCGAAGCGCCTGACGGTAGTGCTCGACCGCCTCGGAGTGGCGGCCCGTGTGGGTGAAGATGTACCCCAGGCTGTCCAGGGAGGCCGCCTCCCCCACCTTGTAGCCGAGTGCGCGCGAGGCCTCCAGGGCCTCCAGGCAGCAATCGCGGGCACGCTCGTATCGGCCGAACCGCGCGAGGAACCAGCCCAGGTTGTTGAGCGCTCCGGACTCCCACATCGTTTGGCCGGCGCTCCGGTACAGCTCCAGGGATCGCTCCGCGGGCTCCAGCCCTCTCTCGTCGCCTGTGAGGATCGCCGACAGTACGAAGGCCTGGTGTGTGTGCGCCTGGTTGAGCAGGTCCCCGGTCTCCTCGAAACTGGCCAGGGCGAGGGCGAGGTGGTCCAGCGCTTCCTTGCCGGGCTGTCCGGCCAGAAGCAGGGCGGAGGCCAGGCCCCGGTGCGCCATCGCCCGCATCGTGACGGCGTCCGGGCCGTTCAGATCGGTCGCGGAGTCGAGCCCGACGCGGCGGAACTCGATGAAATCCTCGACTTGTCCGCGGCGGCGGACGTAGGAGTTGCTGTCCCAGCACAGGCGCCAGACCTCGCGGTGCAGACCCAGGTCCGCGGCGAGGTGGATCACGGCGGGAAGCCAGGCCCGTTCGGCGGTGAACCACATCAGTGCCTCGTCCTCGTCCACCAGCCGGGGGGTGAGCGGGTGTCCGTCGGATGGACCCTCCGTCAGGGACGAGGGGACCTCGTGCGGGTTCAGGACACTGTTCGCGGCGGCGGTGGTGTGGACGTAGAACTCCACCAGCGAGCGCAGGGCCGCGCGTCGGTCCTCCTCCGGCAGGTCTTCCTCCGCCCGTTCCCTCCCGTGCAGGCGGACGAGGTCGTGCAGTTCATAGCGGCCGGACGTCGGCTGCTGGACGAGGTGGGCCGCCTCCAGGGTGCGCAGCAGGGACCTGGCGCGGGACGGTGCGAGCCCGACGAGCGCCGCGATGGCGGTCAGCCCGATATTCTGGCCCGGGAGCAGGCTGAGCAGGCCGAGCATGCGTGCTACGGCCTCGGGCAGCGCGCGGTGGGAGGTGTCCAGGACGCCGCGCAGGGAGGTGTCCAGGTCGCCCGTGTCCAGGGCGTCCAGTCTCGTCTCCGCCTCCCGCAGCTCGGACGCGAGTTCGGCGAGCGGCAGGTGCGCGTCGCCCGCGGCCCGGGCGGCGGCAACGGCCAGGGCCAGGGGGAACCGACCGCATCCGGTGATGATGGACTCCGTAGCCTCCGGTTCCGCCGCTACACGGTGTTCTCCGGTCCGGGCGGCGAACAGCCGGCGTGCTTCGGCGGAGGTGAGCGGTCCCAGGGTGATGGAGCGGGCCCCTTCGGTGGCGACCAGGCCGTTGAGCCGGTTGCGGCTGGTGACCACGACGACGCAGGTGGAGGAGCCGGGGATCATGGGCCGCACTTGTTCGGCGTCGCGTGCGTTGTCCAGCAGGATCAGCATCCGTTTACGGGCGAGGAGGCTCCGGTAGAGGCCGACCTGCGCCTCGGCGCTGGTCGGAATGGCCTTGTTGTCCATTCCCAGGGCGATGAGGAAGTCGTGGACCGCGGTCTGCGGCTTGGTGGCGGAGGTGCTCGGGGAGAAACCGTGCAGGTTCACGTAGAGCTGACCGTCGGGAAACCGGTCCAGGTTGTCGTGCGCCCACCGCAGGGCCAGTGAGGTTTTGCCGACACCGCCGAGGCCACAGACCACGGTGATCGGCGCCGACCCGGGTTCGCGCACGGTGTCGAGCGCGGCGAGTGCCCTCTCACGCCCGGCCAGCAGCGGCGGTGGAGAGGGGAGCTGGCTCGGCAGGGGCACGGGCGGGGGCTCCGCCGCCGAGGACGACCGGACGGCGGCGCCCACCGCCGAAGGGGCGTTCAGCACCGGATCGGTGTTGAGGATCTTCAGGTGGAGGTCCCTGAGCTCGGCTCCGGGATCGGTGCCCAGCTCTTCGGAGAGCGCTCTGCGGGTGCGGTCGTAGTGCTCCAGCGCCTGTGCGGTGCGCCCCTCCCGGTGCAGCGCGAGCATGAGCTGGCCGACCAGGCGCTCGTCGAGCGGGTGCAGCTGGGTGAGGGAGAGCAAGTCGCCCAGGCGTTCGGCCTGCCTGCCCTGGCGGAGTAGCAGGTCGTTGCGGTCCAGTTCCGCCCGGAAGCGCTCCAGGCGCAGGCTCTCCCTGAACTCGTTGACCCAGGGGCTGTCCAGGGCGCCGAAGGCGTCGGCCCGCCACAGGGAGAGCGCCTCCTCCAGGAGCGCGAGGGAGGTTTCCTCGGCCGGGGAGTCCCGTACCAGGGCGGTGAGCTGCCGAAAGCGGTACAGGTCGACCGTGCCGAGCACGTCGTCGCTCAGGGAGAGGACATAGCCGCCCGGGCGCCGGTTGACCACCGCGTGACCGCCGGCCGCGGACAGGGCGGTCCTCAGCCGGGAGACATAGCTGTACAGCGACGACCGGGCCCCGTCTGGCGGGTGCTGCCCCCAGACCCGGTCGATGAGCCGGTCGACCGGCACCAGGAGGTTGACGTCGGCCAACAACGCGATGAACACGGACTGCCGCCGCACGTGTCCCAGATCGACGGCACGCCCGTCGATCCGCGTCTCGATGTCGCCGAGCACGGAGATCTCGACCGTCAACACCACTCCCCGGACTGGAACGAAAGGGAACGACCCATACGCCTGGTACGCGGGAGCACAGCAATACCTTAGATCCAAGGAGTGTACTCCCGGAAGATCGTTCCAAAGCCCGTGGTGGCAGGCACTTTTTCAGCGGAGTCCTTGACGAGGGTCGATCGTGTTTCCCGGGTTCGCAGGGGGACGGGACCGGTCGGCACCGGTTCATCTGCCGGCCCGTGTCCCCCAGGAGAGCTACGCGCAGGTGTCCACTCCATGGTGACGACCTCGTACCGCCCTGATCAGTAGCGTTCTCACCAGTCGCGGCACCCCGGCCGTACCGATCCGATGAGGGACCCCCAATGAGACTTCTCTGGCAGCTCCTGGCCGTCGCCGCGGTCGCCTTCCTCGGTGGACAAGCGGTCTTCGCGGTCCAGGACAACCCCTGGCTCACCGTGGCCCTGGGCCTCCTGGTCGTCGTGGTCTCGATCTTCGTCTACCGGTGGGTGGTGCGCCGTACCGAGAAGCGCGATGTGACCGAGCTGGCCTGGACGGGCGCCGCCGCCGCCACCAGTTGGGGCACCCTCCTCGGTGTCGGCCTGTTCGCCCTGGTCATCGTCAACATCGCCTTCCTCGGCGGCTACCAGGTCCACGGCCTGGGCTCTCCGATGAGCGCCCTGGGCCTGGTCGGCTTCATGGGCGCCGTCGCGGTGACCGAGGAGCTGATGTGGCGCGGTGTGCTGTTCCGCGTCATCGAGGAGCGCGCCGGCACCTGGATCTCCCTCGGCCTGACCGGCCTGGCCTTCGGCCTCGTGCACATGGTCAACCCGCACGCCACCCTGTGGGGCGCCCTCGCCATCGCCATCGAGGCCGGCGGCATGCTCACCGCCGCCTACGTCGCCACCCGCAGCCTGTGGCTGCCCATCGGCCTGCACTTCGGCTGGAACATCGCCGGATCCGCCCTCTTCGGCACCGAGGTCTCGGGCAGCGGCACGCCCCCGGGGCTGCTGGACGCCACCATGTCCGGCCACACCCTGATCACCGGTGGCGGGTTCGGCCCCGAGGGCAGCATGTACTCCGTGGTGTTCTGCGTCATCGCCACTGTGGTGTTCATGTGGATCGCCCGCCGCCGCGGCCGGATCGTCCCCGTCCGCCGGCGTGTCGAGCGCCCCGCCGCCACCACTACACTTCCCCAGTGACCTTGCCTCAGCGGCTTTCCCACCTGTGGCAGCGACTCGACGTCACCCTCCGAGACCTGCCCCTGGCCCTGCTGCTCCTCTCCGTCTCCCTCATCCCGTCGACGCACGGATACGGGACCGAGTTCGGCGGTGTGACGGACCGCCCCTTCGACGCCCTGGGGCTGCTCGCGGCCGCCCTGCAGTGCCTGCCCCTGGCCGGGCGCCGGCGGTGGCCGGCCTTGTCCCTGGCCCTGGTGGCCTGCGGCTTCGTCTTGGACCAGATGAGCGGTTACCACCTGGTCGCGGGTACCGCGATGCCCATCGCGCTGTTGAGCACCGGCGCACACCTGTCCTCGTACCGGCGCACCACCATGGTGGTGGGCACGGCGGTCTACGTGGTGCTGGCGGTCGCGGTGTCCCAGGTCGGCACGGGCGAGACCCTGCCCGCGTACCTGATCTTCTACGCGGCGCTGGCCTTCTCCTGGGGGGCCGGGGCATGGCTGCGGTCCACCCGCGCCGCAGAGGCCGAACGCCGCCGCCTCGTCGCCGAGGCGACCCGCACCGCCGAACGCACCCGCATCGCCCGTGAGCTGCACGACGTCGTGACCCATCACGTGACCGCGATGGTCGTGCAGACAGAGGCGGCCCGCTACCTGACGGCCGCGCCCGATCGGCTGGACGAGACCCTGACCGCGATCACCGACACCGGCCGACGGGCCATCACCGACATGCGCCACCTGCTCGACGTCCTCAACCCCGACCACTCCACCTCCGTCCCCAGGTCCGACGAAGGACTGCTGTCCATGGTGGAGCGCACCCGCAGGGCCGGGCAGCCGGTGGAGTTCACCGAAGAGGGCATCCCGGCCGCCTCTCGCGGCAGCGCGGACCTCGTCGCGCACCGCGTCGTGCAGGAGTCCCTGACCAACGCCCTCAAGTACGCGCACGGCAGCCCCACCACCGTCCGCGTGCGCCACCGCCCCGATGAGATCACCGTGAACGTCACGACCGACCGTTCCGGGGCTTCGGGCATCCCACCCGGGGGCAGCAGGCGCGGCCTGGTCGGCCTGCGCGAACGCGTCGAGGTCCTGGGCGGCGAGTTCACCGCGGGTCCGCGCGAGGGCGGGGGCTTCACCGTGGACGCGCGCATCCCTGCCCGCGCACCGGCGGGCGGCCGGGCATGAGCGTGCCGATCCGGGTCCTGGTCTGCGACGACCAGGTGCTGATCCGTACCGGGCTGGTCACCATCATCGACGCCCAGCCCGACCTTGAGATCGTCGGCGAGTGCGGGAACGGCGAGGCCGCGGTCGAGCTCGCCGAGCGGCTGCGCCCCGACGTCGTGGTGATGGACGTGCGCATGCCCGTGCTCGACGGCATCGAGGCCACGCGGCGCCTGGCCGGAGCCGGGGTGGAACACCCCGCCAAGGTCCTCGTGGTCACGACGTTCGATCTCGACGAGTACGTCTACGAGGCACTGCGCGCGGGTGCCAGCGGGTTCCTGCTCAAGGACGCGCCCCCGGCCCAGTTGCTGCACGGGATCCGGACCGTGGCCGCCGGGGCGGCGTTGTTGGACCCCGACGTCACCCGCCAGCTGGTCGGCAGGTTCGCCGCCCGGATCCGGCCCTCCCGTGCCGATCCGGTCGATGTCCCGCTGACCCCGCGTGAGCTGGAGGTCCTGCGCCTGATCGCCAACGGGCTGTCCAACGGTGAGATCGCCGCGACCCTGTTCATCAGCCAGGAGACGGTGAAGACGTTCGTCTCAAGGATCCTGACCAAGCTCGACCTGCGCGACCGGGTCCAGGCGGTGGTCTACGCCTACCGGCATGGGCTGGTCACCTGAGCTGACCTCGGGCGGAAGCCCCGCGGCCGCTGCCCGCACCACCCCCGGGGACACCGTCTGGTAGGTGCCCTGTGTGAAGAGGGCGGTCGCGTGCCCCGGCACTCTCCCGAGACCGCCCTCACGTCCGGCTTCCGGCCCAGGGTGACCACCTGGGTGCGGTTGTCCGTCGATCAGGCGGGTGTTCGACCGGGCCGGCCCTCGAAGGCTTCTGCGATGTGCTCGCACGCGCCCAACGGCCGAGCGCAGTCCGCCCCGGTCCCACGACGCCCCAGGTCGAGCGGCTCGTCTGCGGCGTCGCGCCATAACTTCTTCCCCACACGAAACCCCCGCACCGTTCACACCATGCCATCCGGCCGCTTGTGCTAATTTCCGTCCATGGAATCAAAAAACAGGCCGGTCGGTCAGAAACGAGCGTCCTTCATCGAGGAGGCCCGCCGCGCCCAGATCATCGAGAGCGCCATCGAGACCTTCTCGGAGCTGGGTTACGCCAACACCTCGCTGGCGCGCGTCGCCGAACGCGCCGGCATCAACAAGAGCGTGATCTCCTACCACTTCGCCGGCAAGACCGAGCTGATGGAGCAGATCGTCGAGCGGGTCTACCTCGACATCGCCCAGTTCGTCCTGCCACGGACCGAGAAGGAGACCACGGCGTCCGGCGCGCTACGAGCGAGCATCCGCTCGGTCGCCGAGTACATGCGGGGCCACCGCGCCCAGCTGCTCGCTCTCGGGGAGATCTTCAACAACCTCCGCACCTCCGAGGGCGAGCGGCGCTACGGCGTCGCCTTCAACGAACAGGTCTACGAAGGGCGGGAGGCGATATTCCGCCGCGGCCAACAGGCCGGCGAGTTCCGCGAGTTCGACCCCCGCGTCATGAGCGTCACCGTGCAGTCCGCGATCGACGGCATGTTCGGCTACTGGGTGACCTACCCGGAGCACGACCTGGAAGCGCACGCCGACGAACTGGCCGACCTGTTCGAGCACGCCACCCGTACCGAAGACCCTGAAGAGAAGGCGAGCCGATGACTCGACCCGCCGACCGGCCGACCGCGTTACCCACCGCCCGTCCGCGGCTCCTCCACGTCGACAACCTGCGTACCGCCCTGACGGTGCTCGTGGTGCTCCACCACGCCGCCATCGCCTACAGCAACATCCCGCGCTGGTACTACACAGAGACGGCGACCGACCCCTCGGGAACGCTCCTGGACGTCCTGCTCCTGCTCAACCAGACGTTCTTCATGGGCGCCTTCTTCCTCATCTCGGGGCTCTTCGTTCCCGGCTCCCATGACCGCAAGGGAACCAAGCGCTTCCTCGGGGAACGGCTACTGCGCCTGGGGGTCCCGCTGTTGGTCTGGCTGCTGTTGCTCCGTCCCCTGGTGACCGTTGGCGCCTACACCGAGGCGAGGGACGTCGCCGCCCAGCAGGGGGCCGAACTGCCCTACTGGCAGTACTACCTGCACTCGTTCACACCGGGGCCGATGTGGTTCGTCGAAGTGCTGCTCGTGTTCAGCGCGCTCTACGTCCTCTGGCGACACCTGGCCGGCAAGGAGCGGCGCGCGTCCGACTCGGCCCCGGTCACGGGCCGGGCACCCGGCGCCGTCGCGATCGTCGGATTCACCGTCGGACTGGCCCTCGTGACCTACCTGTGGCGCGTCGTGCTACCGATGGACGCCCCTCTACAGGTTCTGGGCCTGCCCACCCCCGCCTACCTGCCGCAGTACGCAGCGCTGTTCGTCATCGGGCTGATCGCGGCCCGGCGGGGCTGGCTGGAGAGCCTCTCCGGACCGGCCGGCCGCATGGGGTTCGCCGCCGCGGCCGTCGCCGCGATCGGGATCCTCCTCCTCGCCATCGGCTCTTCCGGGGATACGGCGTTCCTGGGCCACGGCACCTGGCAGTCCCTGGTGATGGCGGCCTGTGATTCGACGCTCGCCGTCGGCATCGTTCTGGGCCTGCTGGTGCTGTTCCGGGAGCGCCTCGGTCACCAGGGACGCCGCCGCCGGTTCCTGTCGACGCACGCCTACACCGTCTACGTGATCCACCCGGTCGTGCTGGTCGCGCTGGGCTACGCGTTCAGCGGCGTGCAGGCCCCCGCCGTGGCGAAGTTCGCGCTCCTGGCCGTTCTCGCGGTACCACTCTGCTGGGCGCTGGCGTTCGCGGTGCGCGCCCTTCCGGGTGCCCGGAACGTGCTCTAGCTGTACTGACCTGAGAGGTGGGGTACGCGGGAGGGCCGCTGATCTCGGTGTGGAACCGGTGGTGGTCGTACTCGCGCGACCGTACCGGGAACGCTTCCCGTTTCTGGGCCTCGCAGGTAGGGGGGCGGGCAGGCCCGCTCCTCGACCGCGCGACGGGTCAGGTCCAGGCGTCAATGCTGTGCGGGGCACCGCGCTGTGCGGGGCACCTCTCCTCCACGCCCGACCTCGTCGAGGTGGTCGAGCGGATCCGGCAGATTCACCACATCTTCAGCCGTTGTGCTCTCGCCGAGGCCGCGCCGTTCTCCGGGTTCGCACTGTGGCGGCGGGGGGGGGGGGGGGGCCACACAAAGAACCACCCCCCCCCCCCACCCGTCAAATGTGTGGGGGGGGGAGGATTATAATAAAAAAAAAAAAAAAACAAACAAA
>NZ_JBHXQY010000008.1:80743-101721 GCF_042716955.1 Nocardiopsis sp. NPDC058631
TCCGTTTTTTTCCCCGCCGTGGCCCCCCCTTTCTGCGGTTTCGATGTGGGGCGGCTGGCCCTTATTCTCGCAGTTTTTCGGCCACGCCCGGGTCCTCGAAGGTGATCTGGGAGGGACCGTTGGTCAGGCGTTGATCAGGCCGCCCCCGTCGGCGTGGATGTTCTGCCCCGTGATCCAGCGGCTGTCGTCCGACGCGAGGAACACGGCAACCGGAGCGACGTCCTCGTAGGGATCACCGACCCGCCCGAACGGGTTGTTCACGAAGCTCTTCTCGATGTGTTCGCGCGTCGCGGGTTCCATCCAGTCGATCCCGCCGGAGATGTTGTCGGTCATGCCGTTCGGGCACAGCGTGTTGACGCGGATGTTGTACTTTCCCCACTCTCTGGCCACGACGCGCGACAACCCCCGGACGGCCTCCTTCGACGCCGCGTAGGGGGCGTAGAGCGCGTCGCCCATCACGGCGGCCTCCGAGGCGAAGTTGATGACGGACGTGCCGGGGCCCGACCGGTCGCGCATGAACGGGAAGCACAACTTCATGAGGTGCCAGTACGCGTAGACGGAGCTGCGCATCTCGAGGTCGAGATCCTCGATGGACTTTTCGAGGAACGGGGCGGGGACGGTGATCGTGTGCGCGTTGTTGACGAGCACGTCGATCGTGCCGAACCGCTCGGCGGCCGCGGCCACGAACGCGGACAGCGCGTCGTAGTCCATGATGTCGACCGGCATGGCCAGTACCTCGGCACCGTGCTCCTCGCAGATCTTCGCGGTTTCCGAGAGCTTGCTCTCGGTCCTGGCACAGATCGCGAGCTTGGCGCCCTCGGCCGCCATCCTGATCGCCTGCTGCTTGCCCAGGCCCGAGGAGGCACCGGTGAGCAGTACGACTTTTCCGTCCAGCTTTCCCATGATCTTCTTTCTGTTGTCCGGTTCTTGTTGTCCGGAGAGGGTGATGGCGGCGGCCCCTCGGTTCCGGGCAGCCGCCGGGAGTGGTTCAGGTGCGCATCGTGGTACCGCCGTCGACGCAGAGGATCTGCCCGGTGGTCCACCCGGCGAGGTCGGAGAGCAGGAAGGCCACGGTGGCGCCGACGTCCTCCGGTCGGCCGTGGCGCGACGCCGGTGTGGCCGCGAGGATCGTGTCGCGGAACCCTTCGGGCAGGTTGAGCTCGGTCTGCCGGGTCATGACCAGGCCGGGGGCGACGCCGTTGCACCGGACGCCGTCCTTGCCGTGACGACGGGCGACGTGGCGGGTGAGCGCCCCGACTCCGGCCTTGGTCGCCGAGTAGGCGACCTTGTCGGGCATGCCGGCGTAGACCGCGCCGGACAGGGTGTTGACCACGGATCCGCCGCCGGCGGCGATCAGGTGGGGCAGCGCGTGCTTGAGCGTGAGCAGGTAGCCGGTGAGGTTAACGTCCAAGGCGCGCTGCCACGCGGCCAGGTCGATGCCGACGGCATCGGTGTCCCGGGCGACCGAGTCGGGGTGGATGTCGGCGGCGACGTTGAACAGGCCGTCGATGCGGCCGTACGTGCTGATCGCCAGGTCGATCTGCCGCTTGACCTGCTTCTCGTCGGCGATGTCGGTCACGGTGGCGATGCCGTCACCGCCGGCGTCCCTGGCGGCCCGGACGGCGGCCTCGGCCGACGTGTCGACGACGTCGCCGACAACGATCCGAGCACCGCCGGCACCGAGCAGCTTCGCGGTGGCGTTGGCGATTCCGCCGGCGCCGGCGAAGACGATGACCTTGTCCTGCAGGCCTTCCATGAGTGGCTCTCCTTTCGTGGCGGGTGGGTCGGCGCGGGGTCAGGTGATCTTCACGACGGGTCCTGCGGTGATGCCGTTCTCGTTGAACGAGTCGACGGCGGCCCAGTAGTCGGACCCCGCGTTCAGGGTCCGGAGATCGAGGTCGTTCTGGTCGTACAGCAACCAGCTGTGGTAGAGCTTGTCCGGCGCGATGCCGTAGCGGACGTTGTAGCCGTGGGCCCTCTCGCAGGGGTCCCACTCGATCCGTGCCGTGCGGTCGTCGACGCGTCTCGCCCGCGCGCTGGCGGTCGCGGGTGCCGCTCCGTCACCCGTGCCGAAGACCCGGAGCCCGCTGATCGAGATGGGGCCGTCGAAGGGCGTTCGGCCCGCCGTCACGCGGACGAACCGGGCTCGCCGTGCGGGCTCCAGCACCACGAACGCGTGCGGAGCGTCCTGGCCCGAACCCCGGTTGTCCGAGACCGTGTGCCACTGCTCGCCGTCCGAGGAGACCTCGATGAGCACCTCGGTCGGGTGGGAGTCGGGGTAGATCGCCCGCCAGGCACCGGCGGCCTCCGCACCGTCGCTCCTCTCCGGCGCGTGTGCGGCCAGGTCGTGGTCGGCGAGGTTGAGCTGGACAGCCGTGACGGTGCGCTCCTCGCCGAGGTCGGTCCGGAGCCATTCACCGGGCCGAGCCGTCCCTGCGGTCCACCAGGTACGGATGTCCTCGTTGACCGCGAGCGCGGGCTCGTGTCCTTCGGCGGAGGAGGAGGCGGTCGTCTCGGTGCGGAAGGACTGCAGCATCCAGCCGGCGAAGGTCCCGGTCCATGGATCGACCCGACGGTCCGGCACGATCGTCGGGTAGTCCCCGAAGTTCTGGTTGCAGAAGAGGACTCCGTCGGCGTCGAACCCGGCGGGGAACAACCCGACGCGCCGTTCGAATTCGTGGTGGACCGAGACGCGCATGGTCGAGGCGTGCCACCAGTTGCCGTGCTCGTCCTGGAAGGTGCTGCCGTGGCCGGCGCCGGTGGCGAAGCCGCCGGGCTTCGAGGAGAACGGACTGTTCGGCGCGTACTCGAACGGCCCGAGCGGCGAGGGGGCGGTGTAGTAGCCGTCCGCGTAGGTGTTCCATTCCGTGCCCGGTGCGGCGTACTGCAGGTAGTAGGTGTCGCCGTGCCGGGTCATCCAGGCGCCTTCGACGAAGGGGTCGTCGCCGAGGTAGTCGGCGATGATCTTCGCCAGTTCCGTGGTGGGTTCGGTCTTGACGTGGTTCTCGCCGACCTGTTCCCAGCCGTGGCGTTCGGGGTCGCCGCCGAAGAGGGGGACGGGTTCGCCGATGCGGTCCATGGTGTCCGGGTCGACCCGGACACCGGTGACGGGTTCCTTGTTCGAGCAGCCCCAGTAGAAGTAGACGGCGCCGTCGTCGTCCTGGAACAGGTGCGGGTCCCAGAAGGGGAAGCCCGGGTTCACCAGGGTGAAGTCGTCGGCCAGGGGATCTTCGCTGCGGAAGAACGGGCTGTCGGTCTGCCGGGACGCCGAGACGTAGAGCGCGCCGTTGATCTCACGGACGTCGGGGGCGTAGTCGAGCGCCGGCAGCTTCTTGCTCCCCCGGTACTCCCAGGTGAGCAGATCCGTCGAGTGCCAGAAGCCGGCGGCCATCGACACGAAGAGATAGAACCGGTCCCGGTAGCGGACCACCGACGGATCGGCTCCCTCCCGGTGCACGGTGCGGCCCCCGGTCCTGGGGCGCAGGTCCTGGTAGCGGTAGGAGAGGTTCATCGGGTTGCAGATGACCGCTGCCTCGCGGGGTTGGGACGTCATGAGTGCGTGCCTTCTTGTTCGTCGTCGGAAGCGGGGGAAGCGCCCAGGAGCGACAGGAGCCAGTCGCCGTCGATGGCGCCGCCGGTCAGGTTGAGGATCTGGGTCATCGGCATCGACGCCACCGTGCGCATCTCGTCGCTGTCGTCGCCGGGTGGGGACCCGCCCTGCGCCATGAGCGGGCCCATGCGGGCCCGGAGCGGCGGTCCCGCCACGGGGTGCGCGAGCCACTCGCCGACGTTCGCCTGCAGCGACAGCGGCGGTTCGACGCCGTCACCTTCGAGATGGACGGCCTGCTCGTGGAGCACGGTGGCGGCGTTCTCACCGACCTGGACGGCGTAGGTTCCCTCCGGAACGACCCACCGGGCGAGGGGGACGTCCCAGTACGCGAACGCCCGCCGGTCCAGTTCGAGCCGGACCCGGGCCGCCTGTCCGGGGTCGATGTGCACCTTGGTGAAGGCCGCGAGCGTGCGCTCCGGGCGCCGGACGGGGCCGGCCTGGGTGGAGACGTACACCTGCACCACGTACTTGCCGGCGCGGCTTCCGGTGTTCGTCACCGTGACGTCCACCGAGGCTCCGGCGGGGCCGTCGACCTGGACCCGCAGATCGGACACGTCGTATTCGGTGTAGCCGAGGCCGTGGCCGAAGGGGTAGCGGACGGGGGCGCCGACCGTCCCGTAGTGCCGGTAACCGACCATGACGCCTTCGGAGTAGCGGACGTGGCCCTGTTCTCCGGGGAAGGACAGATAGGTGGGGTTGTCCTGCAGGCGGTAGGGGATGGTCTCCGCGAGTCTCCCCGAGGGATCGGCCTCCCCGAAGAGAAGGTCTGCGATCGCCGCACCACCGCCCTGGCCGAGGAGGAAGCCCTCCAGGATCGCGTCGACGTCGTCGTGCCATCCCTCCAGTGAGACCACGCCGCCGTTGGCCAGCACGACCACGGTCCGGGCGGCGACCGCCGCGACCTCCCTGATCAGCCGTACCTGCGACGGCGGCAGTTCGATGCGTTCCCGGTCGAAGCCCTCGGACTCCTCGGCCTCGGGGTTGCCCGCGAAGACGACGGCCACCTCGGCCTCGCCGGCGGCACGCACCGCCTCTTCGCGCAGCGCCGCGCCCTCCTCGTCCCGGGAGTCGAATCCGCGCGAGTACGTGACGCGGGCTCCTCGCGTGGCGGCGTGCGCTTCGATGAACTCCAGCGGGACGTCCACGCGCGTGGCGTTCACGTGGGAGCTGCCTCCGCCCTGGTAGCGCGGTGCGGTCGCGAACTCCCCGACCACCAGCACGGATGCCGGCCGGTCGAGCGGTAGTGCGCCGTGTTCGTTCTTGAGCAGGACGGCGCATTCGGCCGCGAGCTCGCGGGCCAGTGCGTGGTGTGCGTCCAGGTCCGGAGCGGCGGCCCCGTCCCGGGCCCCGTCGGCGAGGGCGAGCACTCGCTCCACCGCCCGGTCCACCGCCGACTCCTCGACACGACCGGCCGTGACGGCATCGATGAGCGCCTGCGTCGCGTACTGCCCCGGTCCGGGCATCGCCAGGTCCAGGCCTGCGTTCAGCGCGGTGGGGCGGGCGCGCACGGCGCCCCAGTCGGAGACCACCGCGCCCGTGTACCCCCATTCGCCGCGCAGCACATCCGTGAGCAGCCGGCGGTTCTCCGACGCGGGGACCCCGTTGACCCGGTTGTAGGCGCACATGACCGTGGCCGGTCCGGCCTCGGTGACGACGCGTTCGAAGGCCGGCAGGTGGATCTCGCGAAGCGTGCGTTCGTCGACGTCCGCACTGATCACCATGCGGTCTGTCTCCTGGTCGTTGGCCGCGAAGTGCTTCACCGAGGCCCCGACCCCGCCGGCTTGCAGCGCCTTCACGTACGCCGTGGCCAACCTTCCGGTCAACAGGGGGTCCTCCGAGTAGTACTCGAAGTTGCGTCCGCCCAGGGGTGAGCGCTTGATGTTCACACCGGGGCCGAGCAGGATGTCGACTCCCAGGGCCCGTGCCTCCTTCGCGAGGGCCGCACCGATCTTCGCGGCCACGTCCTCGTCCCAGCTTGAGCCGACCGCGACCGCGGGCGGGAAGCACGTCGCCGGTTCGCTGTGTTCCAGGCCGAGGTGGTCGGCGCCGTGCTTTTGGCGCCGGACCCCGTGCGGTCCGTCGGAGAGCACGATCGCGTCGATGCCCGCCTCGGGGACGGCCGTGGTGGACCAGAAACCTCCGCCGGTCAGCAACGATGCCTTCTGTTGGAGGGACAGGGTGTTCAGGTCGGCTTTCACGATGGGTTTCCTTCTGTGCCGGACGGTGCGCGCGGGTCAGCGGACGGATCTGACCCGCAGGACGACGAGGCCACCCAGCAGGGTGAAGCAGGCGGCGACGATGTAGAGCAGCATGTAGTTCTTGTCGCCTCCCTCGGTGACGCCGATGGTGAGGAAGGCGGGCGCCACGACGGGAGCGAGCGACTGCGCGATGGAGTTCGCGAGTCCGGTGATGCCGACGAACCGGCCGGCGTCGGTGTCCTTCTCCGGCATCACGTCCAGCATCAGCGCGTGGTCGACGGCGGAGAAGATCCCGAGGCCGAAGTTCGTGATGACCAACCCGGTGAGCAGGACCGGAAGACCCGTGGAGAAGGCCATGGTCAGGGCACCGGCCGCGAATATCAGCCCCGAACCGAGGACGAACGGCTTGCGCTGGAGCAGTTTGTCGGAGAGGAACCCGCTACCGAGGGCGCCGATCATGACCGCGATGACGCCCATCAGGCCGGCGAGCGCGATGGTCGCCCCGATCTCGGTCACGTCCAGACGCAGCCGCTGCGCGAGCAGGAAGGCGGTGAAGGTGGAGCTGAGGGTCAGGCCGAAGTAGAACAGGAATCGGGCGAGCCAGTTCCAGGAGAAGTCGGGATACTGACGGGGGTTGAACGCGAACTTCGACAGCAGGAGCCTGAAGTTCAGCGCCTGCTCGAACGTGCGCCCTCGGCTGTCCTCCTCCGGCACGATGACGCAGAACAGCAGCACCAGGAGTACGCCGATGGTCGCCGGGACCATGAACAGCAGGACGGAGTTCGTGGCGAGGGCTCCGCCCAGGACCGAGCCGGCGACCGGGGCCGCCATGGTGACGAAGCCGACGAGACCGCTGACCCTGCCTCGCTGTGACTCGGGCAGGCGGTCGGCCTGCGAGTTCGTGATGTTGCCGATGACCGTGTTCCAGCCCAGCGTCGCGATGATCCACCCCACTCCGACCACGAGGACGTCGGGCGCGACGGCGATGACGAACAGCCCCGTCGAGCCGAGGACGGAGCCGGCGATGAGCCAGGGGCGTCGGCGACCGAGACGGGTGCGGGTGCGGTCGCTGAGGATTCCGACGACCGGGCTCGAGACGAGGGAGATCGCGGCTGCCGTCCCGATCACGTACCCGAGGTACTCCTCGTTGGCCGGTGCGAGTTCCTTGACCCGGATGGCCAGCGAGATCGCGATGGGCGTGACCAACGCGACGTACGTGCCGAACAGTGCGGTCAGAAGGAACCAGATGTAGCGGGGGCCCACTTCGGGCCGGTCGTCACCGGGTGTGCCGGCGGCGATCGGTTCGGGTCCGGTGTCGGGTAGCGGGGGGTTTTCGGCCTTGCTCATGAGGACCTCCTTCGTCCCAGGGAACTGTGCGGTCGTTCCGTCCGGGGTCAGGGAACGAGCACGTCGTGTTCGACGGCTTCCACGGCGCCCGCGCGCAGGGCGAGCCGGGCCGTGTCGCAGCCGTCGGCGTGGACGGTGACGGTGATGTCGCCGGCCCCGGTGGGGCGGATCACGGCCAGGGCGCGGCCGTCGAAGGTCCGCCTGCACGGCCCGGAAAAGGTCTCCTCCGTCGCCGGATCGGCGCTGCCGAGCGCCTGTAGGACCGCGGGACCCTCCACGGCGACGGTCACCGGGCGGTCCCGACCCGGGTGCACGTTGCCCGCGCCGTCGGTGAGGACGATGTCGACGAACGCGAGGTCGCCGCTGTCGGCACGCAGGGCGGAACGGTCCGCCCTGACGTCGAGGGCGAGGGCCTCCCCCGCGGTGACCAGCCTGCCGCGTCCCTGTTCGCGCCCACCCGTGTGGGCGACCGCGACCAGTTCTCCCGGCGTGTAGGACAACTCGAAGTCGGCGCGGAACCCGTGGTCGGGCCCGGCGGGCAGCCGGCCGACCGTCGTCCCGTCGAGGAGCAGTTCGACCTCGTCGGCGTCGCTGTACACCTCGACGTGGACCGGCTTCCCCTCGAAGCCCTCCCACGTCCAGGAGCCGATGGCGTCACTCCAGGACCACGGCGTCGCCAGGACCGTGCGCCCGTGGTGCAGGGGGCGCCGCACGGCGATGTAGGGCGTCGACCGGAGACCGAAGACGATCTCCCGGTAGTACGACACGGGACGACGCTGACCGGTGATGTCGATGTCGCCGCACCACGCCGTGAGCCATGGATAGGGCTGGGCGACCGACGCGGTCTGCGAACCCGGGCCGCCGTAACCGACGGAGCCCAGCCCCGCCTCCCCCAGGTAGTCCCAGCCCGTCCAGGTGAAGTCACCGATCACATGGTCGTTCGCCATGACGAGCGACCAGTTCTGCGCGGCACGGACGGGAAAGGTCTCCGTACCGACGATCACCCGGCCGGGGAACAGCTCCCGGTCGAGCTCGTAGCGGCCGTCGCCGTAGTTCAGGCCCGCCACGTCGAGGACCGAGAAGGACTCCTCGGTACGCCCGGTGACCTCGTCCGAGGCCGAGACCTGGTTCATCATCACCGCGGCCTGGGTCATCATGCCGTTGACCCCGCCGCCCGACGGCTCCGAGGAGGTCGTCTGCCGTGCGCCGGCCAGGACCGCGTCGAGGACCGACACGAACCCGTTGACGCCGTTGGTGATGAGGCGGGTGTCGTCGAGCGACCGGACCTTCTCGGCGAGCCTGCGGCTCCACACACCGCCGAACGGGGTGCCGGTCTCCGGAATCTCGTTCCCGATCGAGTAGAGGATCACGCTCGGGTGGTTGAAGTCCTTCGCCACGAGGGCCTCCACGTCCCGTTCCCACCACTCGCCGAAGTCACCGGCGTAGTCGAAGTCGGTCTTGCCGGAGGTCCAGACGTCGAAGGTTTCGTCCATGACCAGCATGCCGAGCCGGTCACACGCCCTGAGCAGCGCGGAACCGACCGGGTTGTGGGCGCTCCTGATCGCGTTGAAACCCGCCTGCTTCAGCAATTCGACCCGGCGTTCCTCGGCCCGTTCGATGGCCGCCGCGCCGAGAGGACCGTTGTCGTGGTGCAGGCACGCGCCACGGAGCTTGACCGTGCGGCCGTTGATCCGCAGACCCTTGCGTGGGTCGACCTGCACGCGGCGGATGCCGAACTCGGCCGCGTGCTCGTCGAAGACGCGGTCCCCGTCCCGGAGCAGGAGCCGGGCCCCGTACAGGGACGGGGTGTCCACGTTCCACAGCGCCGGGTCGGCGACGTACAGTCTGTGCCGGACGATCGCTCGCTCGCCGGGCAGCACGGTGACCGGAGAGCGGTCGCGTGCCACCTCCGCCAGGTCCTCGTCCTCCACCGCGGAGGCCAGCACGACGGTCGTGGTCACGGCTCCGGTGTTCACCACTTCGGCCACGATCTCCACGACCGCCTGGTCGGGCTCGATGTCGGGGGTGCTGATCCGTACACCGTCGACGGCGATGTGGACCGGTTCCTTGACGATCAGGCGAACGTCTCGGTAGATGCCCGCGCCCGTGTACCAGCGGCCGTCCAGGTGTGCCCGGCACTCGACACGGATCTCGTTGACCTCGCCGAAGCGGAGGAAGGGGTCGATCCGCACCGTGAAGCGGGAGTATCCGAAGGCGTGCTGTCCCGCCAGGGCGCCGTTGACGTAGACCATCGCGCCCCGGTAGACCCCGTCGAACTCCAGGAAGAAGCTCCGGCCCCGGTCGGACTCCTCGACCAGGAGGTCCCTCCGGTACTCGAACGCGCCGCCGGGAAAGTACCCGGCAGCGGCGCCACCGGGAGCGTCCGCCCGCCTCGGCGTGCCGATCAGCGCGTCGTGCGGGAGCGTCACCGTCGTCCAGTCCTCGCTCACGCCGCCGAGCTCCGCGAAGGCGCTGACCTTCGTGCGGTAGGCCCAGCCGTCGTTGAAGGCGGTGATCGTCATGGAGTACTCCCGGGACGGCGATGTGACGGAGGTAACGCGCGTCAACACCTAATCAGGCGTAGGTGACGCGCGTCAATAGTTGATTACGTGCAAGTTGACGCGCGTCAATAGTTGATTACATCCGAGGTAACGCGCGTCAACAGATGGTGACGACGAGTCGACACGCGACAGTCCGCGCTACAGTGGGCCGGCAGCAGGAGGCACGGAGGTCCGATGATCGCAACCAGTCAGGACGTCGCCGACCGGGTCGGCGTCTCACGGTCCACCGTCAGCCAGATCCTGAACGGTCGCGGAGAGCACTTCTCATCCGAGACCCGGGAGCGGGTGCACCGAGCGGTCGCCGAACTCGGCTACGAACCGTCCGCAGCCGGACGCACCCTGGCCAGGGGATCGAGCGACATCGTCATCGCGCTCATCCCCGACACCACTTTCGGGGGGAACCTCCAGGACATCTACGGCGCCCTCACCGACGAGTTGTCGCGGCGCGGGCTCATCCTGGTGCTGCGCCTGGCGACACACACCTCGACGGCCCTGGACCGACTCCTCATCGGCATGAAACCCCGGGCGGTCCTGTCGCTCACCCCGTTCTCCGACGAGGACAGACAACTCCTCGAACGCCGAGGCGTCACAGCGATCGATCCGGGGAAGACGTCGCGGCCGGACGCCAACGCCGAGATCGGCGCCCTCCAGGCTCGCCACCTGATCGACCGCGGCTACCGACGCCTCGTCTACGCCCACCTGCGCGACGCGCGCGCCGACCCCTTCGGCGGCCCCCGCGAACGCACGTTCGTCGCCGAATGCCGCGCCCGCGGCGTCGACGAACCCCGGGCCCTCGCGCTCGGGATCACCGCCGAGGACGCGTCCGCCGCACTGGACGAACTCGGCGAACCGGGCTTTGCCGTCGGCTGCTACAACGACGACGTCGCGACCGCCCTGCTCCACGCGGCGTCCCTGCGGAAATGGCGGGTGCCGCAGGACCTGGCACTGATAGGCATGGACCACACTCCGTTGTCCCGCCTCACCACCCCCCCGCTCACGACGATGGAGTACGACACCTCCGCGGTCACCGAGGAGACCATCCAAACGCTCCTCTTCCACCTGGACAAGACGGAGGTCGGACAGGACCGCACCGAGGTGCGTTTCCAACTGATCGAGGGCGGAACCACCTGAACACGCAGGCGGACCGGGACGGCACAGAACGACACGACGGATCGGCGTCCGTATCGCCCGTCGCGGCGTCGGGTCCCCACCGAGAGCCTCCGCCGGACAAGCTCTAACGCCGCGCGGCGACCCCACCGACGACGAGGTCGACGACCTGGGAAGCCAGCTCGTGCACGTCCTCCTCGGACTGTCCGTCGATCCTCCGGTACCAGGTGTCGACGGCGTTGAGGCTACTGAGCACCGTCCGGGCGGCGAGAACCGTGTCGACCCCTCGCAGGGATCCGTCCTCGACCCCCTTGGCAACGACGGTGTGGAACATCCGCTCGTAGTCGCGCCTGAGTTCGTTGAGCGCAAGCAGGGCGTCGCGCTGCCGGACCTTCAGGTCGGCAGACGCCTGTGCCCGTACTCCCTGGTGGACGACGTTGTGGTAGGCGACGTCCGTCATCAGGTTGGTCACGTGTGCGACGGACATCGCGACGAGCCGGTCGTGTCCGGTTCCGTCCCCGTGCGTGTGCGGTTCCACCCGATCGCGGACCCGTCGCATGCCCTCCTCGTACACCGCGAGGAAGACGTCGAACTTCGACCGGAAGTGCAGGTACAGGTAACCGTCCTCGTCGAGCTCACCGAGGTCGCCGAGTGACTCCCAACCGTCGAGAACCCTGGCGCTCGCACCGATGTAGCGGTAGGACGCGGGGTCTCCTGGTACGGGTCTCATGTAGACCTCCCCCCACACGGGGCGGCCCACCGAGCCCTCGTGGGAGAGCCACTCGCGGCCGTTGATCGTGCACCCGGCCTGTGCCTCCGTCCCCCCGTAGAGCTCCCAGACGGTCTCCGCCCCGAGCCACTCGATCCAGGCGTGCTTCAACCATGGCGGGCAGGGCTCGGCCACGTGCCAGACCGAACGCAGGGGGGACAGGTCGTATCGGTACGCCAACATGGCGCTGAGCCTGCTCACCGCTGTCGGCCTGGGCGTCGCCGCCACCTCCGGTCTTCCTGCCGTGCTGGCCGTATGGGGCGTGTGGGCGATCACCGCCGGAACCGTGCAGCTCATCGTCGCTGTCGTCCGCTACAGGCTCGGTGGCCAGTGGGCGATGATCCTCAGCGGCGGCATCTCCACCATCGCCGGCTCCGGGTTCCTCCTCCAGGGCAGCGCACCGGACGCCTCTCTGACGAACCTCGCCGGTTACGCCACCCTGGGCGGAGTGTTCTTCCTCGTCTCCGCGATTCGCCTGCACCGCGTCGCCAAGGGGGCGGCCTGACATGACGGGCACCACTTCGATGCCATCGTCATCGGCGCGGGCCCGGTAGGGACTGCCCGGGGCCGGGAGTCGCCGTCGCCGAGCCGGCCCGCCGAACCGCGAGTGCGTCCACCTCGAACAGCATCCCGGGCATCGCGAGCGAGGAGACCCCCAGCAGTGTCTGGGCCGGGGGGCTCCCCTTCCAGAGCGCGTTGACGTGTGTGCCCAGAACGGCCAGACGGTCGGCGTCGTGGTCGACGACGTAGGTGCCGAGCCGGATCACGTCCCGATGGTCCAGGCCGGCGGCGCGCAGCGCGGTGCCCAGGTGCTCGAAGGCCAGCTTCACCTGTGCGGGGAAGTCTGCGACCGCCACCCGTCCGAGGGGATCTGAGGCGTACTGGCCGGCTATGGCGACCAGGCCCGCGCCGGAGTCGACGACGTGCGTGTAGCCGAAGGGGCCTGGATCGTGCAGTTCTGCCGGGTTGATCGGGTTCATGATGATTCCTTTCGGTGGGGGCGGGGTCGGGCGCCCATGAGGACGGCCGCGGTGAGGGCGACGACGGCGGCACTGAACCACGGGGTCGCGGCCACGGTGAGCGAATCGGCCACCAGTCCGCCCAGGAGGGCGCCCAGGGCGATGGACAGGTTGAAGGCGCAGACGAACAGCGACGTCGCCGCTTCGGTTGCCTCCGGTGCCGTGCGCAGCATCCACGTCTGCAGACTGACGGACACACCCCCGTAGGCCAGGCCCCACAGCAGCAGCGCCGTGACGGCCACCGGGGAAACACCGCCGAGCAGGGCGAACACCGACAGCGCCAGGGTGAGGAGCGAGGTGATGGCGAAAAGCGTGCGTCGGACGTCGCGTCCTGAGGCGGCCAGGAAGTTCCCACCGATCCCGGCTGCCCCGTAGCCCAGGAGCAGCACCCCCGTGAGCGCGGCGTCGAAGCCCGCCACCTCGGTGAGCAGGGGACGGACGAAGGTGTAGGAGGTGAACTGACCGGTCACCAGGAAGACGGTCAACAGCACTCCCGCGCGCACGCCTCCGTGGCGGCGCAGCAAGGTGGACAGGTCGGTGAAGCGGATCGCGGCCCGGGCGGGCAGCGGTGGCAGCAGGATCAGGAGCAGCGTGAACGACACCAGGCCCAGGCCCGCGACGGCGAGGAAGGCCGACCGCCAGTCGAGGAGGTCGCCGAGGAGCGTGCCGAGGGGGACTCCGAGCACGGACGCCGTGGACACCCCGCCGAAGACGATCGCGGTGGCCCGGGGGACATGGCGTGCGGGAACGAGTCTTGGCGCCAGGCCTCCGGCGATGGCCCAGAACCCGCCGATGCCGACGCCCACCAGGACCCGCGCGGCCAGCACGACCGCGAACTCGTCGGCCCACGCGCATACGGCGTTGGCGACGGTCATCAGGGCGATGAGGCCGGTCAGTACGGCGCGCCGGTCCCACTGGCCGAGGACGACGGTGACCGCGGGTGCGGAGGCGGCGGCGACGAGGCCGGGCACGGTCACCATGAGCGCCGCGGTGCCGTCGGTGACCGACAGGTCGGCGCCGATCGGGGTGAGGAGTCCGGCGGGGAGCAGCTCCGTGGTCATGAGTGCGAAGATCCCGAGGGCGACGGTGGCCACGGCCGCCCACGCGGAGGGTTCGGCTCCGGGCGGGTGCTCCCGGTCAGGGATGGTCGGGTGTGTGGTCACGGCCCCGTCTTCCTCCTTTCCTCCGCATAAAACTGGATATTGAACATCGAGAATTATCTCCGTTGTGAGCCCCTCCGCGGAGGGGCTCGTGATCGTGTCGGTCAGTGAGCCGCGAACCAGCTCCGGATCCGCACGGGCACCTCGGGCGTCCCCCTCTCCACGGAAGCCTTCACCTCACCGAGGGTCTGCGCGCCGAGTTCGCGTCGCCAGGCGAGTTCGGCGCGGCGCATGGCGAGGTCGATCTGGCAGAGGTCGCCGGGCGCGCCCCGGGCGGCACCCGGCCCCCGCTGCCGGATCTCGGTGCAGCGAAAAGCCTCGTCCCGCCCCTCGATCGCCGACACCACGTCCATGAGCGTGATCTCGTCGAGGGCTCGGGCCAGCCGGAACCCTCCCCCCGGCCCCGGGGTGGAGTAGACGATCCCGGCCCGCGCGAGAGCCTGCAGCTGCTTGTTCATGTAGGCGGCGGGCAGTTGGTAGTACTCGGCCAGCCTCGTGCTGGTCACAGCCCGTTCAGGCCCGACCCAGGCGAGGTTGAGGCAGCTGTGGAGCGCCCACTCGACGCCTTCGCTCATCCGCATAATTCTGGATACTACTCATCCAGTATTAGGCTCGCAAGGCCAGGGGCGGGGTGGGCGACGGGCCCTCGTCGAACGGTGGTCTGCCCAGGTGGCCCGGCCTCCCTCGCAAGGCCTGCGGCCATCCGCCCCGGGAAGGGCGGGCTCCCCGGGCAGTGGCTCGTCAGGTACTTCATCCACGCCTGAGGGGATGATGACGAGACCATCCAGCGATGTCACCGCTCGGCGCAGGCCGACGACGCCCACCCGAAGACCCCGCCGCCGGGCTCCGGCCTCTTTCCCACAGGTGGGACAGGGCCCGCCACCTCCGACTCGGTGCCAAACATTTGCGCAACATGCGCCCGGCTACCGTCCAGCACATGCGAAGCCATTCCCTTCTCATCACTGTCCTGTTCGCCCTGATCACACCCCTGCTCACCGCCGTTCCGGCGCAGGCGATCGTGGGCGGCGAAGAGTCGACCCGGGCCTACTCGTTCATGGGTTCGTTCCAACCCTCCTATCCCGCACCACCGCGCGAGGACGGACACGGTTGCGGGGTCATGCTCCTGGCACCGCAATGGGTGCTGACCGCCAGCCACTGCGCAGGCAGGAACCCCACCGACGCGAAGGTGGGTGTCCCCCAGGGCTGGAAGGTGCGGATCGGATCACTGGACACCGCGTCCGGAGGCGAGATCGCCGAAGTCGATCACTACTACAGGCTCGCGACCAGCAGTGACGAGGGCGGCTTCTGGGGCAGGGACCTCGCGTTGATGCACCTGCGGACTCCGGTCGAGGCCGAACCCGTGCGGATCGCCCGGAACAAACCGGCGGAGGGCAGCCCGGCCCGGATCATGGGCTGGGGTATGACCTGCGACGACAGTGACGATCCGGGGTGCTTCCCCACACGGTTGCGTGAGGCCGATACCGCGGTTCAGCCGCTCTCGGCGTGTCCGCCCGCGGAACCCAGCGGAGAACTGTGCGTCGGCAGTCCTGACGGCAGTATCAGCGCCGGCAACATGGACTCGGGCGGGCCCGCGTTGGTCCGGGAGAACGGTGAGTGGGTCGTGGCCGGTGTGGTCAGCGGCCCGGCCGGGGACAACGCACCGACCCTGTTCACCGACGTCGCCCCGCACGCCGAGTGGATCAACGGCATCATGGACGGCACCGATGTGCCTCCCGACGACGAGGTTCCGAACGTGGAGGGCGCGGTGTCCCTGGACACCTGTACGGGGTCGGTGGTGCGCGCCCCGTCCGCCCGTGCGGAGGAGCCCGCGCTCATGCTGACCAACGGTCACTGCGTGCAGGAGGAGCGGCCCGGCCCGGGGAGCGCGCTGATCGACCGGGAAGCGGATCGTGACGTACCCATCGCAGGCCCCCACGGATATCCCCAGGTCATCGCCCACGCCGATCGCCTGGTATACGCGACCATGACCGGCACGGACATCGCGCTCTACCGTCTGGACAAGACCTACGGGCAGCTGGAGTCCGAGGGGGCCAAGGTCTTCGAGCTCGCCTCCGCCCCCGTGCGCGCGGGCGAACCGATGGGCATGGTCGTTCCCCACACCCGTCTGGAGTGCTCCGCCGAGGCCGTGGTCCCGCACCTGCGTGAGGGCGGTTACCAGCAGGAGGGCTCGATCCGCTACGCCTCGGACGACGGTTGCCACGTCTGGCCGGGTATGTCCGGGGCGGCGCTGGTGGCTCCGGACGGTTCCACGGTGGTGGGGATTCACAACACCCACAACCGGGACGGCGAGCAGTGTACCGACAACAACCCCTGTGAGGTGGACGGGAACGGGAACGTCACCGCCGTGCAGGGTCGTGCCTACGGCCAGCAGGTCCACCTGATCGCGGATTGTCTGACCACGGGGTCGGAACTGGACCTGTCGCGCCCAGACTGCGCCCTCACCGGCGCCGCGCGTCCCTGACCATCCCCTTCGGGCCGCGTACACCTGTCGGTCCACGCTCACACCCGGACTCGCTGGTGGACCCTCGGGGGATTCCCTCCGGCCGGGGTCCACCAGTGACCGGTGAGGGGGCCCGCCAGGTCGAATCACCGGTCGTGGGCGGCCCAGTACCGCTCCAGCTCCGTCCCGAGCTGATCGGCGACCTGCATGGGCAGGGAGTGGGTGGTTCCGGGCCAGACGGTGACGGGGTCCTTGCCCAGGGCCCCGGCCCGGTCCGCGGCCTCCTGACCGCCCGAGAGGGACTTGTCGTCGGCGAGGTCGACCCGCACCGGCATCGACAGCGACCTCCACTCCTCGTCGGTGAAAGTCCGCGGCACCAGGGTCACGGCGGTGTAGTGCTGGGACCCCTTGTCGATCATCACCGACATCGGTGTGCGCTCCTGGACCTCCTCGACCGAGACGCCTCCGATCTCCGCCAGGGCGCGGTCCTTCCACGACTGGGGTCCCGGCAGGACGAGCAGTGTCGACCACAGGTACGTCGAGGCCGGCAGCCCCTGGAGCACCATCACCGGTTCGAGCAGGGTCAGGGAGGCCACGCGGTCGGGGTGCCGGAGCGAGTGGGTGGCCGCCAGGGCCCCACCGAAGGAGTGCCCCACCATGTGGGCGCGCGCGAGGTCGAGACCCGCGAGCACCTGCTCGACCCATGCGGCCTGGTCGTCGAACGAGGCGAAGGGCACCGACTGGGTCGACAGCCCGGCGTCGCCGATCGCGTCCATGGCGTAGACGGTGCGCCCGCCGATCCAGTGCGTGAGGTTGTCGCCCCACATCGGTGCGCCGGAGCGGGTTCCGGGCAGCAGCACGACCGGCAGGGCCCCGCCTGCCACGTCTGCGGGCGCCGCCCACTCGTAGACCCGCACGGAGCCGTACTCGGTGGCGACGTCGTGGGTGCGGGTCGGTGCGGGCAGCGTGGCCATCACGTCGTCGTAGGCGGCGCGGTAGGAGTCGAGCCCCTCCTCGCTGCGCCAGTGCCCCACCCGCGGTGCGGGCGCGACGACCGAGACCGCCTTGTCCAGCACCAGCCACACCACCACCAGCGCCCCCAGGACCTGCAGCACGCGGCGGCGCCGGGTCCGGCGCTTGGTCTCTTCACTCATGGGCTCCCCCGGAAATACAGTCGTATTGAACCGTGCCACGAGTGTACACGCCGTTCAATACATGTGTATTGCCCTTGGTTATGATGACGGCATGAACAGCTCCGAACCCGACGAACGCCGGACCGCCATCATCCACGCGGTGTGGCAGGTGATCGCCGAGAGCGGCATGGGCGCGGTGTCCATCCGCAACGTGGCCACGGCCGCCGGGGCCTCGGTGGGGCGGATCCAGTACTGGTTCCCGAGCAAGGACGAACTCCTGCGGGCCAGCCTGGAGGCGATGCTGTCGAGCGCCTCACAACTGCACGGCGCCGCCACTCAGGGCGCCGACGACCGTGAGGTGCTGTGGCAGCTGATCGGGCACCCCGTTCCCAGGGCGGAGTCCGACCGGGTCGGTGTGTCCGTGTTCCACCAGTACGTCGCGGCCGGTTTCCACCACCCGGTCCTGGCCCGCATGCTGGCCCGGGCCAAGGACGGCGAGGAGAGCGAGGCCGCCCGGCTGCTCGGCAGGATCGCGCCCGGCCTCAGTGATCCCCGCGCGGCGGCGCGGTCACTGATGGCCACCGCCGACGGCCTGTCCATGCGGGTCCTGATCGGCGGCCTCTCCGCCGTGGAGGCCGAGCGGTCCCTGCGAGCCGAGGTGGACCGGGTCCTGGCCTGAAAGGCCGGGCGTCCCTGCCCGGCACACCGCCGCCACGTGTATCGGTTGCGCGAGCAGGGCCAGGGGGTGAGGCGGCGCCCCGTGGGGCGCCCCACCGCGACCGCCGGGTCCGGGGTCAGGCGCCGACGTAGTCCGCGAGGTGCTCACCGGTGAGGGTGGTCCGGGCGGTGACGAGGTCGGCGGGCGTGCCCTCGAAGACGACCAGGCCCCCGTCGTGCCCGGCACCGGGCCCGAGGTCGATGATCCAGTCGGCGTGCGCCATGACCGCCTGGTGGTGCTCGACGACGATGACCGTCTTCCCGGAGTCGACGAGCCGGTCGAGCAGAGCGAGCAGGTGCTCGACGTCGGCGAGGTGGAGGCCGGCGGTCGGCTCGTCGAGGAGGTAGACACCGCCCTTGTCGCCCATGCGGGTGGCCAGCTTGAGCCGCTGGCGCTCGCCGCCGGACAGGGTGGTGAGCGGCTGGCCGAGGCTGAGGTAGCCGAGCCCCACGTCGACGAGGCGGCGCAGCACCGCGTGGGCGGCGGGCGTGCGGGCGTCTCCGCCGCCGAAGAACTCCTCGGCCCCGGCCACCGACATCGCCAGGACCTCGCTGATGTCGCGCCCGCCGAGGCGGTGCTCCAGTACCGACGCCTGGAACCGCCTGCCCTCGCACTCCTCGCAGGGGATGGCGACGCCGGCCATCATCGCCAGGTCGGTGTAGACGACGCCCGCGCCCTTGCAGGTGGGGCAGGCCCCCTCGGAGTTGGCGCTGAACAGCGCCGCCTTGACGCCGTTGGCCTTGGCGAACGCCTTGCGGATCGGGTCGAGCAGCCCGGTGTACGTCGCCGGGTTGCTCCGTCGCGAGCCGCGGATCGCGCCCTGGCCGACCGCCACCACGCCCTCACCCGCGCGGATCGACCCGTGCACGAGGGAGCTCTTGCCGGAACCCGCGACACCGGTGACGACGGTGAGCACCCCGAGCGGGATGTCGACGTCCACGTCGCGCAGGTTGTTCGCGTTCGCGCCGCGGATCTCCAGCGCGCCGGAGGGCCGGCGCACCGTCTTCTTGAGGGAGGCCCGGTCGTCGAGGTGGTGGCCGGTGAGGGTGTCGCCGGACCGCAGGCCCTCGACGGTGCCCTCGAAGCACACGGTGCCGCCCGCCGTCCCGGCACCGGGGCCGAGGTCGACGACGTGGTCGGCGATCGCGATCGTCTCCGGTTTGTGCTCGACGACGAGGACGGTGTTGCCCTTGTCCCGCAGCCGCAGCAGGAGGCCGTTCATCCGCTGGATGTCGTGGGGGTGCAGGCCGACCGTGGGCTCGTCGAAGACGTAGGTGGTGTCGGTGAGCGAGGAGCCGAGGTGGCGGATCATCTTGACGCGCTGCGCCTCACCTCCCGACAGCGTGCCCGAGGGGCGGTCGAGCGAGAGGTAGCCCAACCCGATCTCCACGAACGAGTCGAGGGTCCTGCCCAGCGAGGTGAGCAGGGGCGCCGCGGACGGTTCGTCCAGTCCGCGGACCCACGCGGCGAGGTCGCTGATCTGCATCGCGCACGCGTCGGCGATGCTGGTTCCGCTGATCTTCGACGAGCGCGCCGCCTCACCCAGCCGGGTGCCGTCGCACGCGGGGCAGGCGGTGAACGTCACCGCCCGTTCCACGAAGGCGCGGATGTGCGGCTGGAGCGCCTCGACGTCCTTGGACAGGAACGATTTCTGGACCTTGGGGATCAGCCCCTCATAGGTGAGGTTCACCCCCTCGACCTTCACCTTGACCGGTTCCCGGTAGAGGAAGTCCCGCATCTCCCGCTCGGTGAACTCGCGGATCGGTTTGGCCGGGTCCAGGAAGCCCGACTCGGCGTAGGTCCGTACCGTCCACCAGCTGTCCGACTTCCAGCCGGGGATGGTGAACGCGCCCTCCCCGATCGACTTGGAGTCGTCGTAGAGCTGGGTGAGGTCGATGTCGGAGACCGTGCCCCGGCCCTCGCAGCGCGGACACATGCCGCCGGTGATGCTGAAGTCGCGGCGCTCCCTCACCTTCTTGCCGGCGCGTTCCAGGGTGACCGCTCCCGCTCCGCTGATCGAGGCGACGTTGAAGGAGAACGCCTGGGGCGAGCCGACGTGGGGCTGCCCGAGTCGGCTGAAGAGGATGCGCAGCATCGCGTTGGCGTCGGTGGCCGTGCCGACGGTGGAACGGGGGTCGGCGCCCAGCCTCTGCTGGTCGACGATGATCGCGGTCGTCAGTCCTTCGAGGACGTCGACCTCGGGCCGCGCCTGCGTCGGCATGAAGCCCTGGACGAAGGCGCTGTAGGTCTCGTTGATCATCCGCTGCGACTCGGCGGCGATCGTGCCGAACACCAGGGAGCTCTTGCCCGAGCCGGAGACCCCGGTGAACACCGTCAGCCGGCGTTTGGGGATCTCGACGCTCACGTCCCGGAGGTTGTTCACGCGCGCGCCCCGCACACGGATCAGGTCGTGGCCGTCGGCGGCATGCTGCGCGGACGACTCCGTGTGCGCCCTCGGGGCCATGCTCATCGTGTCTCCCTCTGTGGTTCGGGCCGCTTTCGCGGGCCCTGTCGGCGTCTCCTGGCACGGGCGGACCGGCGTCCCGCGTGCGTCGGGACAAGGGTGAGGGCGGACTGCGGCACGGCACCGTCCGTGTGGGTCGGGGCCGTACTCACCGGGCTTCTCGGCGCGGTTCCCGGAGGCTGGCCGGGGACGCGTCCGCGTCCTCGTGCGGAAGGACACCCGTGTGAAGGGTGGTGTCCATGGCGTTCACGCTAGCTCCGGGTGGGTGAACGGCGCTTCTCGATTCCTGACCGGTTCGGCCACCTCGTCTCTTCGGGGCGGGAGGGTGGGCTTCGGAGCGGGAGGGTGGGCCGCAGGAACAGCACCACGTCGGCGATCTCCTCCGGGGCGGCGACCCGGCCGACGGGCACCGACCTCAGGCTCTCGTCGAC